>USPQ01000005.1 GCA_900556625.1 uncultured Bacteroides sp.
TCAACAATATACATTATTAATATATGGCTGCTGACGATAAAAAAATTATCTTCTCGATGGTTGGAGTAAGCAAAGCTTTCCAGCCCAATAAGAATGTGTTGAAGGACATCTACCTGTCATTCTTCTATGGAGCTAAGATCGGTATAATCGGTCTGAACGGCTCCGGTAAATCTACCTTGTTGAAGATTATTGCAGGTTTGGAGAAATCCTATCAGGGAGAAGTTGTATTCTCGCCGGGATATTCTGTGGGTTATCTGGCGCAGGAACCCTATTTGGACAACACAAAAACGGTAAAAGAAGTAGTAATGGAAGGCGTTCAACCCATTGTGGACGCACTTACGGAATACGAAGAAATCAACCAGAAATTCGCTCTGCCTGAATACTATGAGGATCAGGATAAGATGGATGCTCTTTTCACCCGTCAAGGAGAGTTGCAGGATATCATTGATGCGACAGACGCATGGAATCTGGATAGCAAACTGGAGCGTGCGATGGACGCCCTTCGCTGTCCGCCCGAAGATCAGCCGGTGGCAAATCTCTCCGGAGGAGAGCGTCGTCGTGTCGCCCTCTGCCGCTTGTTGTTGCAAAAGCCTGATATTCTGTTGCTTGACGAGCCTACCAACCACTTGGACGCAGAGTCTATCGACTGGTTGGAACAACATCTCCAACAGTATGAGGGAACAGTTATTGCAGTGACGCACGACCGTTATTTCCTCGACCATGTTGCCGGATGGATTCTCGAACTGGATCGTGGTGAAGGCATTCCCTGGAAAGGTAACTACTCTTCCTGGTTGGAACAAAAGACCAAACGTATGGAAATGGAGGAGAAGACAGCCAGCAAACGCCGTAAGACCTTGGAGCGTGAGTTGGAATGGGTGCGTATGGCTCCTAAAGCCCGTCAGGCAAAGGGTAAGGCACGTCTTAACTCTTACGACAAACTCTTGAATGAGGATGTGAAAGAGAAGGAAGAAAAACTTGAAATCTTCATTCCTAACGGTCCTCGTTTGGGCAACAAAGTCATTGAAGCCAAGCACGTGGCGAAGGCATACGGAGACAAACTGTTGTTTGACGATTTGAACTTTATGCTGCCTCCTAACGGTATTGTCGGTGTGATTGGCCCTAACGGTGCAGGAAAAACAACGCTGTTCCGCCTGATCATGGGGCTGGAATCGGTAGACAAAGGCGAATTTGAAGTAGGAGAGACTGTAAAGGTGGCGTACGTCGACCAGCAACATAAGGATATTGATCCGAATAAGAGTGTCTATCAGGTTATTTCGGGTGGCAATGAATTGCTTCGTATGGGTGGACGTGATGTGAATGCTCGTGCATATCTTTCACGTTTCAATTTCTCCGGAGCCGATCAGGAAAAACTTTGCGGAGTATTGTCCGGTGGTGAAAGGAACCGTCTGCACTTGGCGATGGCACTGAAGGAAGAAGGGAACGTGCTGTTGCTCGACGAACCTACCAATGACATCGACGTGAATACATTGCGGGCATTAGAAGAGGGATTGGAAGATTTCGCCGGTTGTGCGGTTGTTATTTCCCACGACCGCTGGTTCCTCGACCGTATCTGTACGCACATCCTTGCTTTCGAAGGCGATTCCAATGTATTCTACTTTGAGGGTTCTTATTCCGAATACGAGGAAAATAAATTGAAACGTTTAGGCAATGAAGAACCCAAGCGTGTTCGTTACAGAAAGTTAATGACTGACTAGAGAAAGTAATAGACTGAAATAATTCTAATACTTTCAGTTTCAAAATAAAAGGCTCTACAAGCATTGTAGAGCCTTTATTGTTTTATAACGCAATAAAATGTTTATCTCTCTTAAAATTTTGTAGTATAATCGTAACGTAGTTCTAAATAATATTAATTATATTTGCCGCAGTTTTAAGATCAAACAATTAGTATTAACTAATCAATTACATTATGCAAAAGAGAATGCGATCTTTTTTAGTAGTAGCGATGCTGATGCTTATTGCTACAGTAAATGCACAAGTTACGACTTCCAGCATAGCGGGTAAGGTAACAGCGCAGAAGGAGCCTATCATAGGCGCGACGGTAGTAGCTATACATGAGGCCTCTGGAACCCGTTATGGAGCAATAACAAATATAGACGGGCGATTTATGATGCAAGGTATGCGTGCCGGCGGTCCTTATAAAGTTGAAGTTTCCTACGTGGGATATAGCACTGCGGTTTTCAATAAGATTAATCTTCAATTAGGAGAAACCTACCAGTTGGATATTCAGTTAAAAGAATCCTCAGAATTATTGGATGAGGTTGTTGTTACAGGTCAGAAAGGTGTGGCAGCCAGTCGTACTGGAGCTGCAACCAGCTTTTCTTTAAAGAATATAGAATCAGTGCCGACAATGAGCCGTAGTCTGAATGACATCACGCGTCTGACTCCGCAGGCTACTGTAAATTCCAATGGTGCGATTTCTTTTGCAGGTGCCAACAACCGCTATAATAGCTTCCAAATTGATGGAGCAATGAATAATGACGTGTTCGGCCTTACTTCCAATGGAACGAACGGAGGACAAGCTAGCGTTGAACCGGTTTCATTAGAGACGATTGAACAGATTCAGATAAATATCGCGCCTTTTGACGTTCGCCAGTCAGGTTTTACCGGTGGTGGAATTAATGCAATTACTAAGTCTGGTACAAATAAGTTTCACGGTTCCGCATATTTCTTTGGAAATACACAAGCTTTGATCGGAACTACTGCCGGAGAGATGGAAGAAGGGAAGAAACGTACAAAATTAGATAAACAGCATGATTATCAATGGGGTGTAACGATTGGTGGTCCTATTATTAAAGACAAACTATTCTTCTTTGCCAATTACGAAAAAACGGATAAATCTTATCCGACAGCATATAATGTTGGTGATGGTTCCGATTTCACACTTGAGGAGACGCAGCGCGTATTGAATATTTTGAAGGATAAAACAGGTGGTAAATATAATGCTAATTTTGATCCGAAAGATATCTATACACGTTCAGATAAAGTAGGAACGAAAATAGACTGGAATATAAATGATCGTAATAAATTTACGGCTCGTTATAGTTTTGTAGGAGCACAACGTTATAATTTCTCTCGTTCATACTCAAAACTGAATGCTTCCGATGTAGCGTTTGTTTTTACCAATAAGACACATTCACTGACTGCCGAATTGAATTCCCGTATTGGTGATAATATGAATAATGAAGCTCGTTTTTCATATGTACGTGTACGTGATAACCGTGAGCCTCAAGGGGATATATTCCCGGCAATCACCGTAAAGAAAGGGGCATCTTCAATGCTATTGGGTACGGAATACTCTTCTTGTGCAAATCGTTTGGATCAGGACATTTTTACATTATCAGATAACTTCTCTGTATTGTTAGGTAATCACTCATTGATATTCGGTACTCATAATGAGATGTATCAATTTGAGAATTTGTTTATTCAGAATCTCTATGGTGCTTATACTTTTAACAGCATTGATGACTTAGAAAATGGAGTCGTTAATAACTATTACTACGGTCGTTCAAAGGTTGATGTAACGGGTAGGGACGATTGGGCTCCTAGTTTCGGAGCTATGCAGTTAGGATTTTATGCTCAAGACACTTGGAATGCTACCAACCGGTTTACATTGACGTATGGTATTCGTATGGATATCCCCATTTTTTTGGATACTCCTACAAAAAACGATACTTTCAACAATACGGATATAGCTAAAAATTATGGTGTTTATACTAATCGTAAACTGAGTAGTACTCCCTTGTGGTCTCCGCGTTTGGGATTCCGTTGGAAATTGACTGATGATGGAAGAGCCTTGTTGCGTGGCGGACTCGGTGTTTTCACAGGTCGTATACCTTTTGTATGGTTAAGCAATAGTTTCTCAAATACAGGTATGGAATTTGAGAAGTACTCTTTATATAGTAACGATATAAAGAAATTGGGTGATGCTTTCTATTTCAATACTGATCCCAAAGGACAGGCTGAAATGTTACAAAATGCAACGGCATCTACAACAGAGGTGGATGTCTTTTCTAAAGACTTTAAATTCGCCCAGAACCTTCGTGCTAATTTGGCTTTCGAATATATGCTTCCGGGCGATGTAAAGATGACATTGGAAGGTCTTTATTCAAAGACGTTGAATGATATATATTATCGCAATTTGAATTATGAGATGGATGGTGATGCTACTGTCGGTTCTACTTATCCGTCGCTTTCTTTTGATAACCGACCTATGTTTAAAAAGCAAAATGCCGGATACACTGACATAATGTTGTTGGACAATACAAGTAAAGGCTATACCTATAATGTGTCTCTCAAACTGGAAAAATCATTTAACTTCGGTCTGGATGTAATGGCAGCTTACACTTATGGAGAAAGTAAGTCTATCAACTCTGCGACTTCTTCCGTAGCCTATTCAAACTGGAGATATAATGAGACAACAGGTAATTCGAATGCTCCGGAGCTGAGTGTATCCGATTATAGTATCCCGCATCGCATTGTGGCATCTCTATCTTATGGCAAGGAATATGCCAAACGTTTTAAATCAACGGTCAGTCTGGTATATACAGGTCAGTCGGGTGCTCCATATAATGTGACTTATTACGGTGATTTGAATGGTGACGGTAGTAATGGTAATGATTTGGTTTTTATTCCTACAGATGAGCAGATTGATGCGATGCAGTTTAAGGCTACACCGAAACTGGATGCAGATCAGCAAAAAGCAGACTTGAAAGCATTCTTGGGCAGTGCGAAGTATCTCAAAGACCATCGTGGTGAGTATTATGAAAGAAACTCAGACCGTATGTCTTTTGAGCATCATTTTGATTTCCGTTTCTTGCAAGATTTTAAATTCAGAGTAGCTAAAGAAACACATACTTTGCAATTCTCTGTTGATATAATGAATGTTGGTAACTTGCTTAATAGAAAATGGGGACTTGAAAGTTATATGTCCAATAATTCATATTCTCCTATCACATACTCAAAAGGAGGCGAATTTCAATATACTCAAGGAGATAAATACGATCCGTTTAAAGAGATCTCAAACATAAGCTCTCGATGGAGATGTCAACTTGGTTTAAGATATATATTCTAAGACGAAGTATATCATAAGGAAAAGCCGGATAGACAAATAAGTCTGTTCGGCTTTCTTTTTTTTATAGCTTCATCCTCATCACCACCGGATTATGATCGCTATAACTCCAGTCCGGTGAAAAGTAATCCGTACTTTTCAGTTCCGGAGAGTGGAGGACATAGTCGATTCTTAGTAAATGCTTGAAAAATTTGAAAGTATACATATAGCCATGTCCGCTTGTCTGGAAGCCATCTTGCAGTTTGTTACCTTTCTTATCACCTTTCTTATTACCTTTCTTGTCACCTTTCTTGTCACCTTTTATGGTGTGATAGACATAAGAAGACGGTAGAGAGTTGAAGTCGCCGCAAACGAGGGTAGGATGGGGGGAGTCGGCTATCAGTTGTTTGAGGACATCAGCTTGCCCGGCACGTTTCCGGAAGTTCTCGTGCAGACCGTCTATCAGAGTCAGAGCGGCACGTTCCGCTTTTTGGGTATCCTCCTTGTAAAGCTCTTTTTCCAGTTTTCTTTTGTTACGGGTCACTTCCGTTGTTTGCAGATGATTATTAAACAGGCGGATCGTGCGACCGGGTATTTCGATGTCACACCACAGGCTGCAATTCTTAGAGTCAGGATAGGTGATAAGACTCTGTTCCCTGATAGGATAACGGCTGAAAACAGCCAGTTGCAAAAGCTCCTTTCCTTCGGGAGCGGAAGGAACATACTGATACGGCCAGTTAGAAAAAGCGGCACATACACTGTCAATGTTAAATGAGGAATTGATACCGACCTCCTGCAAGCAGAGGATATCCGCTTGCAGATTCTGCATTTGAGTAGCAATACCTTTGCAGGAATACCCCATGTGTTCGTGGTTGAAAGCATCCACATTGTAAGTCGCTACGGTCAATATTCCGGGTGTATAGGTTCCCAGCTTGGCTATCGGCTCCGAAGCCGGGCTGAAAAGAGGAAACTGAAGGACGCAACTTATATACCCCCAATTACCGAATAAAGCAATGAGAGAAAGGAAAACCCAACACCGCCAGCGGATCGTCCAATAAATGGCAAAAGCCAGATTAGCCAATAAAAGTACAGGCAACCCCAGACCGATAAAAGGGATAAGTTTGAAACTCTCCGGTGCAGTGTTTCCGGCAAAAGCACCCACTAGGGTAACACCTGCCAAAACACCTGTCAGCAGGATAGAAAAATAGTAGAACAGTCTATAAAAGGCTTTCATAATAATCTTAATAATCTTACTTTATCCTCACATAATATTCTGATTCGGGCACAGTCATTCCGTCGTCAGCCACTTATTGATTACCTCTTTCAGTTTCGACTGAGCTATCGGTTTCGCTATGAAGTCATTGCAACCCGCTTCCATCGCGGCTTTCACATCATGCTCATAGGCAAAAGCACTCTGAGCGATAATAGGGACCGTAGCAGACAGTTCGCGAATAATCTTGGTAGCCTCCAGTCCATCCAGATTCGGCATTTTGATATCCATCAAGACCAGATCCGGCTTCACCTCATCGTACAAGAGAACCGCTTCCATACCATCGTTAGCACGGACGAGACGATACTGCTTGCCTAGAATAGCGTTCAGTAAATCATAGTTACTGTCCGTATCTTCGGCAATCAGGATACAGACCTGTTTCGTCATATGTATCTTTTCCTTTCCCGTTCCTTCATTCGCGGATATGCCGTTTCCACTCTGCGGCACCTCCTCTTTGTAGAGCACTGTCTTCATCTCCGAATCGACCTCTTTGGGCGTTTCCTGTGTGCTGTACGGCAAAGTAAACGTAAACGTTGTGCCCACGCCCACTATTGAACTGACGGAAATCTGTCCGCCGAGCCGTTCCACGATAGACTTGCAGATAGACAATCCCAGTCCCGTCCCTTGAGCATGATTATTCAATTTGGCAAAACGCTCGAACACACGTCCCACCTTTTCCGGTTCGATTCCCGTGCCCGTATCCGTTACATGAAATACGATCTGACCATCCACCAACTCATAACCGTACTTGATACTACCTTCCTTCGTAAACTTTACCGCATTCCCGATCAGGTTCGAAATCACCTGGAACACACGGTTCTTGTCCGTCTCTATCCGCAGGCTTTCGTCCGAAGGCTCATAGACAAGTTGCACACCCTCCGGTGTGCGGAATATATGCGCATCATGTATCTCCTGACACAAATTATGCAGACTCGTAAGTCCAAATGAAAACTCAATCGTTCCCGACTCAATCTTCGAAAGATCGAGAATCTCGTTAATCAGTTGCAACAGACGCTCGTTGTTGGCTTCCACAATCTGATAATACGTTTTCCGTTCTTCCGCGTCATCACTTTCAGTTATCAGATGCGAAAAACCGACAATCGCGTTCAGCGGTGTGCGGATCTCATGACTCATATTGGCGAGGAAAGCCGATTTCAGATTGTCGGACATCTCCGCTTTCTCCTTCGACAACTGGAGTTCCCGCTTTATCATCTCCAGCTCCGTGATATCCCACTCAATGCTGACGATGATAGGAGAGGACAACTCGTCACCATCCACCTTAATCTTCCGTTTGTCAAGAATAATCAGATTTCCGTTCCTGTCCTTTCCCTCAGCGATCCAATGCAGTCCTTTTCCGGTAGCAGCTACCTCAATATCCTCCTGCCTCTTCTTTTCCGCTACAATCGGCGGATAGAAGTCATAGTCATTCTTACCCACCGGATTATCACTGAAATGATCGCGGTTGTACGATTCCCGGTTTCGATATACATATTTGAAATCATTGTTAATCTCTTTCACCACAATCCCTGCGGGGAGATTATTGATCGTCGTATCCATAATCCGGTTGAGCCGTTTGATCTGCGCCTCATACCTCATTCTTTCCGAAATGTCATGAGCGAACGACCAGAAACTCTCTTCACCGGAATCACTGATAACGTTGTACATCGTACATTCGTAAGCCAGAATATCCTTATGAATTCTGGAGGGATGATGCGCGATAAACGTATTGCTGCCGTTCTGCACCGCATTCCTGCACCGTTTCTGCCAAGCCTCTTCGGTCGGCATATCTGCAACGATATTATAGATTTTCAGCCGGCTGATGTCCGTATTATCCACCAGACCGTGATTGTACAGAAAACGTCGGTTGGCAAAGATCACCGTGCCGTCGGGTTTGGCGGCAAAGATACTCTCTTTCGCATTATTAATGGCATGAGTCAGTGTATTGATATCATTCCTCCGGTGTTGGAGAACAGTGATATTCTGGATATACCCTTCTATATTGCAACTGCCGTCGGGCAATTCCTCCCGCAGATAAGTCTGGATACGCACATAGAAAATATCCCCGTCCAGCTGGATCCGGTAACTGATACTTTCCTGATTGAATTCCGACACATTCTTTTCGCACCAATTCTCGAAAGCCGGGTGATCCTCCTCCATTATTAACTGCTTGTACATATCGAAAGAGATATGCTGCACATCCTCCTTGCACAATACTCCCGTGTATCCTGTATAATGGAACACATTCTCCGTCGTATTATACGTCCAATGTCCGATTTGCGCCACCTTCTGAATCTCGCGCAACGTGCGGTTTGCCTGCTCCAACTGGCGTTTCACGTTACTTCTTTGCGTGATATCCCGATATTGGCAAAGCACCATGTCGTTATACGGATACATGAGACACTTGAAATAGAATGTCTCATCCTTCAGCTCCAGCTTGAAGTTTTTGCTGACACTCCGCTGTTCCCCGATCACCGTCTCGAACACCGGCATTACCTTATCCCTTGTCCGCTCTGGCAAAAGTTCGAAGATATCCTTCCCTAAAAGAACTTCTTCCTGCAGAAACCATAAATCGCAATGAGAATCGATATCCACGCAGATACCATTCCTGTCTATCAGCAACATTGTGTCTGCCGTCAGTTCTAGAATTCTTTGTGCATTGTTTGCATTGTGTAATGTTCTGTCCATGTATGATTTTTTTATAAGATAACAAAAGATATCTCAAATTGTTTTTACTTCTCCGATCGTTTCGCTTTTTCCCACGCTCCGTTTCCTTTTTTCTTCTTCAGATAACGGATCCCTTTCAACACATTGATATTCATAAAAAGAAAATAATAAGGGATGAAGAGTATCTTGTTCTTAATCTGCCTGGCAGACAGATAATAGCCCCAATATCCCAACCCGTAGAAGAGGAGCTGCATCCCAAGCAGCACCCCGTAGAATACCGTCGGACCGCCCGACAGCAGAATCGCCACGTTCAGCGGCAGGAGTGCGAACAGCAGGAACGGAGTGACCGACCACCTCAACACCCGGTGCGACGTATATTGAAAGCTGAGCACCCCGTAGCGGAACGGGTTCAGCAATGGGCGCAGCCGCCAGATAGACTGCAATCCTCCCGCAGCGATGCGCACCTTTCTTTTTTCCTCCTCCCTCATATCCGCCGAACCGCTTTCGATGGCGTAGGCATTGGTGCGGTAAGCAATCGTGTACCCCTTCATCGTGATGCGCAGCGATAGGATGAAGTCGTCGAGCAATGTGTCCGGTTCCATCGCCTCGAACAGTTCGCGGCGTACGGCAAACAGTTCACCCGCAGCCCCCACCGCCGAATATAGCCGTGCGTCCAACGCTTTCAGCGTCGACTCATACTTCCAGTAAATCCCTTCGCCACCGGCGGCAGCCCCGTCCTTCGTCTGCACGGCAATCCGTTTCTCTCCCGCCACGCATCCCACTTTCGGATCCTGAAAAGCGAGTACAATCTCCCGTATCGCTTCCCGGTTCACCATCGTATTGGCGTCCGTGAAGACAACGAGCGGTGTGTCTACAAGCGTCATTCCGCGCGTCATCGCAGCCGTCTTGCCTTGCCGGAGCGGTTGGAAATGCACCGTCGCCTTTCCCTGCCAGCGTGTCTGCAGGCGTTCGTTCGTCCCGTCATTGCTGCCGTCCGTCACCCAGACAATGTGCAGCTTATCCGCAGGATAGTCCAGTTCAAGGCAGTTCTCCATCTTCTCGTCCACCACCTCCTCTTCGTTGAAAGCCGTGATAAACAGCGTCACCTCCGGCAGTTCCCCCTCCGTTGCCGGGAGCGGGTGTCTCACCGGTTTCACGAAAAACTCTTTCAGCTTGACAAGGATGTAAAGCAGGATTCCGTAGCCCAGATACGTGTAGAACACAACGAACAGGGCAAACCAGAAAAGAATTTCGAGACAAAGAGCAGGTGTGTCGTCGTTCATAGTTATGCGTTATTTTATTTTAAAATAGTCACTATCCAATATAATATCAGAGATCTCCTCCCTATGCAGGACCCTCAGTTTTTCTCTTTCGCTATCCATCACCGAGTCGGGACGAAGCAGGCTGTTGCCTACACCCCTCCATTGCGAGTCAATGCCCGCCAAATCCAGAATCGTGGGAAACAGGTCGGCTTGTGAGATAGCCAGATCGCTTCTTTGGTTGATTTTCTGCGGAGCGTTCACAATATACAACGGAATTTTTGAATAAGCACTATCTTCCTCCTTCAATTTTAGCCAGTCGTTGGAAATTGAATGGTCGCTGGCAATTATAATCAGCGAATTGTCATAGAGATGGTTTGCCTTCAAGAAATCAATATACTTGCCCAGATACTTATCCATATAATGTATATCAGACAAATACACTTTCAATTCATCGGAGTACGATTCCGGAAAAGGAATGGCATATTCCTCGAACATCTTCTTGTAAGGCGAGTGCGTAGACGAAGTGAGGATCATCGAGAAGAAAGGCTGCTTGCCCGTTTTGTCGATGCTTGCCGCATACTCGAAGAGCAGCTTGTCATTCAGCCAACTGTCATCACATTCCTTCAGCGCATATTCCTTTCTCGAATAGAGTCTGTCAAATCCATACCGTATACATATCCCGTCCTGCCTCCACATTTTCGACGACGTAGGAATCACCATCCGGCACTCTGTTTCCGGATTCTTTCTTTTCAGTAATTTGGGGATAGACTCAAACGTATTATCAAAATAATCATAAACAGTCACCCCTCTCTTTTTGGGTAAGAGTCCGTTCAAATAGGTGAACTGCCCGTCACTGGATTCGCCCAGCTGGATCAGTGAGGTCATATTCTTATTGTAATACGCCCCCTCTCTCGCCAGTCTGTTGAGGGTAGGGGTGATCTCCACACCGCCTATGCTCATGCTTGTGGGAAATGCCAGAAACGACTCCACCAGGATGAAGATGATATTTTTCTTCGGTTGTCCGGTGCAGTATCCGGCTGCATTAAAAAGAGGCTCGAGTCTGGCAAAGTCTTTCGGATCATAATCCTGCTTGTTGTTGGAGATAAACTGCATAGCGGTTCCATACAGAATGCCGAACTTGAAGATACACTCTGTCGGGCTGTTCTTGAATGGGTGTATATACTTATATTTCAATGACGACCAATGTATAGTGGCAATACTCACCAGCACCCCGATGATGAGGACGGCAGTTCCCAGTATGCAGGCGGAGACGATTCTCCGTACCTTGTCTGCAATGCCGTAGTAGCCGACATGATAAGCCTTGTAAAACAATATGCCCGCTACGGTCGTTATCACTATCGTAATGTCGCTCCACCTGAACATAGACAGCACGCTGGCAGAAATCCCTCCCAGATTATTGACCTCGCCATACAATACAGGTGGCATATACGTATAGAAGAATCTGCTGTACAGCACGTTGACAATAGTAAGAAGCGTGATGAGGGCATAGGGAATAAAGAAAAGATATGTCTTCTTTTTGATCAGGAAAAGTGGGAGGAAGAAAAACAGGCATACGTCGGCAAGCGTATGGAAAATATTCTCCACGTATGAGAACGTGGTAAGGGAATACTTGTCCATAAGAACCGTGTAGTGCATATATTGAAGATTGATATAGCACAACAGCATCAGCAGCATGGGGAATGCCAGTTGCCTCAATAAAGTTCCGGTTTTCTTGTTCATATTATATACCCCATACAGGCTTCTTTAATTAATACGTGCTTTCAGTTCCTCTTTCTTCTTCTTCTTTTTCACGAGATTGCTCTCCTCATCCTTATATTCCTTCTTCTTGGTGAACAGTCCTCCGAGCCCCCTCAGCCCGTTGGCCACACGAACCTTGAAACTGTTGAACAGCGATCCGTCGGCTCCCACCGTGCCATACCCCGTGACGGCACGCGCGCGGTGTTTTCTCACAAAAGCGATTTTCCCGAACTGTTTCAGTTGCAGTGCCAGATACCCGTCCTCGCCCCGGATGATGTCCGTGCGGATGCCCGTTTTCCGTGCCAAATCCGTGCGGTAAGCGAACACCAGCCCCCGCACACTCAGCTCCGGACGCTTGAACGATTGCAGCCACAGATGCAGGTCGCGGGTAGCCTCATACAGCTTCAGTCCCCACCGGGAATGCTCCTCGTCCGGAATATAGCTCCATAGCGAGCTTACCCCGACAACGCCCGGACGCTCCAGCGCATCCACCATCGTCTCCACATACTTGGGCGGGTACATCGTGTCCGAATCAATGTTGATGTGATACTTCCCCCGTGCGTGGTTCAGCCCGCAAAGGCGGGCAAAACCGCAACTATGCTGCGTCTCCGTATAATAAGGTACGCCGCACGCCTGAAAAATATCCGCCGTGCGGTCCTTCGATTCATTATCCACCCCGATGATCTCTACGGGATACTTGCACTGCATCTCGCTCAGCGACCACAGACAAGCCAGCAGATGTTTTTCCTCGTTGTAGCCTATCAGCGAGACGGTAACCACCGGATTCTCGCTCTGAAGCCCGGCGATCTTCTGCCGCACTTCCTCCACCACCGCTTGGGGAGCTTCCGCAAACGGTCTCTCGTACACCTGCAAATATTTCTTATACCAAACTCCCATAACTCACTTCCTGATTTATTTATCGTACCGCTTATCTGTTTATTTTTCCAAAGCCTCCTCGAACAACTCTTTCCATTGCTCCGCGATATGCTCAATCCTGAAACGTTCCACATCCACCCGTGCCTGCCGTCCCATCTTCCTGCGCAGGTCCTCATGCTCAATCAGATAACAGATCTTCTCCGCCAATCCCTCGATGTCACCGTTCTCCACCAGCAACCCGTCGCGGCCGTCTGCGATAATGTCTCTCGGTCCGCACGGGCACGTGAACGAAACGGGGGGCACCCCGCACGCCATAGCCTCGATGATGACCATTCCGAACCCCTCATAGCGCGAGGACAGGACAAAGACAGAACTCTCACAATACTTATCCACGATATTCTGCACCGTGTGTTTGAGCAGGCAACTCGAAGCCACCCCTTCCTCATCCACCTGCCGTTGGAGTTGCTCGCGCATACCGTCCCCGTAGATCGACAGCGTCCAGTCCGGATGTTTCCGGCTGACGATGCGCCAGGCACTCACGAGGCGGTCGAATCCTTTCTGCGGCATATACCTTCCTACGGCAATCACCTGTTTTTGCGTGCCGTCCGACTGTTGGTCGGGGAGGAAAGGAAGCGGGTTGTGAATCACCTTCACGTTGTCCAGTTCCGTCCATTCGGCTGCGTCCTCGTTGCTCAGCACGACGAAATAGCGCACTTTCCGCAGTTGCCGGATCAGTTGCCGCATCCAATACTGCTTCACCATCCGCTGCACGAATCCGGGAAGGCGGTTGTCGGTGAACTCGCGGTAGTTGGACTTGTTGAAATGGATTTCTCCCAGCTTGACACTGCCGTCCTTCATTTCGCAGATGAAGTTGATCTCACGCCGCAGCAGAGACACCGTGATATCCGGACGGATTTCGCAAAGGCACTCGTTCAGCCGCTTCTTGTAAAGCCGCTGTTTCTTCGAATATCCCGAAATACGTTTCAGCAATGAACGCCCGTACATTTCGTCGTAATTGATACTGAGTTGATGAAGCGTGATGGACGGATGCAGCGGATAGTAAGGCTCTTTCCCTTTTCCGTCCGTCAGGATAATATGTATGTCATAGCCGAAATGCTCTGCAAAGTAATTCGCTTTCAGAGTCAGTGCCCGTTCCATACCGCTGGGATAATAAAGCGAAGGAATGCAGTAGGCTATTCTTAATTGTTTATTCATCAGTTGTTTTTTTAAGTCCTACCTCCTCAATCACCTTTTGCATCTGTGCTTTCCATGACAGCGGGCGGACCGACTCCCGGATCTCAACCGGCGAAGCCTTCAACGACCGTTGAAACGCAATCAGCTTCGGGACGTCCACCGCCGACTCGTCCGCAGGCACCTTCCACACATACGGCATAGCGTCAAAATCCGCATCCGTCTCCGAGTAAGTGAAGGCAAACCCGCGTGCCGCGTACTCCCGGTTTTTCAGTGTCTTGATTTCCGTGATACCGCTCCGGTGGCGTCCCAGACTGCCGATGGCAAAGTCCGCGCGTTCAAACTGCTCATCGAGTTCCTCTCCGTGCAGGGGTCCGTGCAGAATCACGTACTCCTCCAGATGATGGTCGCGTATCACGGGAAGAATCTCCTCCCGTTCCCGTTCGCCCGACAGCGGACCTACGATATGGAAATAAACCTTATATTCCGGATTCGTCCGGTAATACTCCGCGAGGCCCCGTACCAGGCGGTCGAACCCGTGCCAATAGTGCACCTCCGCCACACCGATCAGGTGCAGCTCGTGCGAAGTGTCGTTCTGTCCGCTCCGCATCGGGGTAGCGTCGAAATCGATCCCGTTGGAAATCCGGATCGTCCTGCCTCCGAAAATCGTTTCCGCGTTGGAGAAAGTCACGATGCCGTCCAGCAGCTTTGCCATCCGGTGGCGGAAACAGCGGTCCACAGCGAGCGAAGCCCTCATAGACCATGAGATGTACTCCTGATCGTAAGGATATGTCGGTATCTCCACCGCCACTTTCGCCCCCGTCTTTTTCAGGCGTTCCACCAGCCGCAGCGTGAAAGGGTTGGCGTTGTGATAGGAACGGATGTACACAAAGTCGATCTTCTCCCGCTGCGCATACTTCACGATAGGCGAGTAGTAGACACGTTTCAGCAACTTCGCCATCGTCCCTTTGCCGAAATCGGCCATCACCTCGTCGCCGATCATCAGCCTCCGGTTGCCGAAGGGCGTGGTGTCGTAGTAACACAAGCGAACATCCGCGCCGCACTTCTTGAGGGCCTTTACTTGGTAATGTATCTTCTTGCTGATTCCGTTTGCTTTGTCGAAACCGTGAAATATCAGAAATAAGGTTTTCATGCGTGCTCTTTGTCTTGATGTATGTTGTCTATTCCGTTCATTTATTTTCCTTTTCCCGCCATGCTTCGTATTTTCCCCAAGAGGTCGTACTCCCGCGTAACTTGTATATATCCCCCAAAGATAGTAAAACTTACTATACTTTTTACAATTATTGTAAGAAAAATATTAATTCCTTCCGTCGCGTACTGTATCGGCAGGAGAATGACCGCCATCAGCAGGCTTACCGCCAGCGGAGAAAGGAGCTGACGGACGAACGGCAGGACACTTCGCCGGAAAGTCACCCGGTACATCTGCCAGTAGCATTGCGCGAAGTTGACGGTGAACGTGACGGCGATGCAGCTTGCCACTGCCGTCAGCGTGCCGAAATAGAAGATTCCGAGCAGCATGCCCGCCACGTTGAGCGCGGACGAGAACAGTCCGCACACGAACAGGCTCTTCGTGTCGCCCGCCGCCTGGAAGATGGAGCCGGAAGAAGACAGTATGATCTGAATCCCTACGGACAGTGACAGAATCCGGAAAACGGGTACGGACGGCAGCCATTGGTCGCCGAAGATGATCAGCGTCACTTCCTCCGCCGTGAAAAAGAGCAGCACGCTGAGCGGCAGTCCGATGAAGGCGAGAAAGCGCAGGATCCGTTCGTAGGAGGTGGCGAGCTTCCCTTTGTCGTCTTGAAAATCGCTGAATATCGGGTGCATCACGGGGGTGATCACTTGTGTGATGTTCTGCAGGGGAAGCATCATCAGACGGTAAGATTTTTCGTAGTATCCCAAGTCGGACATTCCCATGTATTTGCCGATCAGCAGCTTGTCAAGGTTGCGGCTGAAATAGTTGATGACATTGAACAGGAACTGGTAGGCGGAATAGGAGAATATCTTGCGCAGCACCGTCAGCCCCAGCGTGAGGCGCAGGCGTTGCGGATAGCGTTGGTAGGAGATGGCGAATATCAGTATGCCGGATACGATCGGGTTGATAATCAGCGCATACAGTCCCGCTCCGCAGAGTGCTGCGGTGACGGCTGCCGCCCCTGCCGAAATCTGAATGACGAAGCTCCGCACGGCAATGAACTTGAACTCTTTGTTGCGGTAGAACAAAGCCCCCGGCACGATGGTGGCGGAAGCGAAAAACAGGTTGACGGACAGTAGCTGGCACAGTGTCCGCAGGATGTCGCTGTTGTAATAACCGGCTATCAGCCATGACGCGGCGAAGAAGAGGGCGCTTATGCCTATGCCGGTCCACACGGTGAACGAGAAAATATCCGACAATTCCTCCCGTGTCAGCGTCTTGTGCTGCACGATGGCGGGGGATACACCCATGTCCGTGAACAGGTTGAAGAAGGCGATGATTACGGTGGCTATCGCCACAATGCCGAAGTCGTCCGGCGAGAGCAGGCGTGCCAGTACACCCGCCACCACAAGCGAGATGACTACACCGCTGTATTTGGCGAGCGCCGTGTAGAATACTCCGGAGAACAGCTGACTTTTGAGATTACCTGCCATTTATCGCGTCTTTATAGACTTGTGCATACTCGCGTCCCGTTTTTTTGATATTCATGTTGTCGATGGCGTAGTCGTAGTTTGCCTCCCCGTGTTCGTAAGCGGCATACCGTGCGCCGGTTTCGAGCGCGTGGACGATATCTTCCCGGTCGTCGGGGTCGAACGAGGGGTTTCCGGTGATGGCCAGCAGCTCGCCGTTATTCCCCGTGTCGGGACCTACCACCACTTTGTGGTAGAGGAAGGCGAGGGGGATGTTGCCGGAATTCAGGATATCTTTGCGTGGAATCATTACCAGGTCCGAAGCTGCTATATAATAAGGTAGGTCGCAACTGTCCACCAGGTCGTCGTTGCCTCCGGCTCTCAGATGCAGCCAGCGGTTGAGCAGGGGCCTGACCACGTAGTAGCCGAAGCGCGAGAGCCATCTCTTGAGGAAGTTCTTGCCGTACCCGTTGCGTCTGGAGAAAGGGTAGAGACGGGGAGCGAGCAGCAGTTTATGCGGCCGTTTCCATGCATGGAATGCTCCGAGCACCATGCGTATCTCTTCCCGGTTGCGGAATTTGCCGAAGGCGGTGACGATGAACGCGTTCTGCGGCAGATTGAGATATTGGCGTGCGCGCGCCTCGCTGATGTCCTCCTGATAGGTATATTCATAGATATGGTGGAGAATGACGACATTCCGGCTTTGGGGGTATCTGGCGGCAAAGTCATCCGCGCTGAAATGCCCCATGTGTACCACGATGTCGCTTTGCGTCTCGATGATGTCGTAGGCGCGGCTGATGATGTCGTTTGCGTAGTGCGGGCGCACATTGTGCCGCGTGTATACGAAATGCGCCCCTCGCGAACGGAAGAAACGGATGCGCTCTTCGAGCCGGCGTATCACGTCGGGGTCGTCGCAGTTCCAGCCTACTACTTCTTCCGGCCATTGGAAGTGTATGATGTCATACGCCGTGTCTGATTCCCAAAATGCTTCTTTGGAACATCGTACGTCAATACCCGTCATGCGGATAGCATCGCATAGAATAGGAGCGAACAGATTGTCCGTATCACTTATTTCTCTGAATACTATGAGCGCTTTTATTGCCTTGCCATTCGTCTCTTCACAATCGTTCATGTCCTTGCTTTTGTATCCTTCTTGTGCTACAAAGGTAGTAAACTTATGATAACTTTCTCTGTTTTTCCGATTTCTTTTTTCCCTTATTTCCTTTATCTTTCTCTTTTTTCTTCTTTTCCTGTTCTTTTTTCTTTCCTTTTCCCTTTTTCTTCTTTTCATTTTCCTTTTCCTGTTCTTGACTTTTGCTTATCCGCAGGTGCATGGATTTGCTCAGTAACGCCTCTCTCGCCTTTGTCCTCCGCTCCAGTTCTTCCGCGTCGGGGTGCTGTTCGAGGAGGATTTCGCCGGGAAGGTAGTCGTCCAGTTCGTCGGGATCTACGGTTTTGATGATGACGCACTGCCCGTTTTGAATCGCTTTGATCATCGCCTTTGAGAGATGCAGGACGTAGAAATTGCACTTCAAGGCTATGAAATGCGTGTAGATCACTTGCGCGTACGATAATATGCTGTAATTCCGGACTTGTTCCATGTTCCATGTCGTGCTGGAATTGATGGTGGTCTGTCCCGCCACTTTCTCGTGCGACAGGGGCGATACGGTGCGCTGGATGTTCAGAAAACGTCCTAACGTGATGTGGACACAATATTTCAATCTCTCTTTGATTACTTTGTCGTCATTCAGGATGACATTTGACTTCATTTTCATTTAAAAAACATTTTTATTTATGGTTATTATATTGCTGCAAAGGTTGTTAAAAGAATCGTAATAGCCCTCTGTTTTTTTCAACAAGTGTAACCGAAACATTTAAAATACCTTTGCGCTCACTGAGTTAGCTCGTCCGAAAAGGATGATTTTCGTGAATAATTTATTAAAATAGAAAGAATAATGAAGAAGGATCAGTATTTTAATCTGGAAGTAAATCTGCTGAATGACGATAATATCGCCGGTATGATGTCGGAACTGGATGCGGCGGAAGCGCTCGGCATTTATGTGATGTTGCTGTTGCACCTGCGCACGAAAGATAATTATGAGGCGTCGTGCACTCCGCTTCTGTTGAGGGCGTTCGCGCGGCGGCATGACCTTGAGTTGGATATGCTGGAAAAGGTGCTCCATGATTATAATCTTTTTGAGGTGGACGAGGAGCGGCAGACGTTCCGGGCTCCGTATCTCGACCGGGTGATGCAAAGGCTTGAGGAAAAGTGGAGAATGGATACCGAAAACGGTAAAAAAGGAGGGCGCCCGAAGAAGCGTGCGAAATGCGCTGAAACGCCCGCCACCAAAGGGCGAAAACCCAACGAAACCCAAGAGAGGAGAGAAGAGGAGAAGATAGGTATTACTCCTGTTGTAAACAACAGCAGCAATACCCTCGCGGGAGGAGCTGCTGACGCTGCTACGGTTGTGGCGGAGATTCCTGCTGCGGGGGCTACGGGGAATTCGGAGAGTTCGAGAACTTCGGGGAGTTCGAGAACTTCGGGGAGTTCGGGGAGTTCGGAGAGTTCGAGAACTTCGAGGACTTCGGAGATGACGGTTATTCCGGAAACGGAGGAGAAGATTTCTGCTTCGGGGACTTCGGAAACTTCGGAAGTCCGAACTGCTTCTTCCGTTCCTGTTGGAAGGGGAATGAGGATTCGGGCGGTGGATGAGGAGGGGCAGCAACCGTTGCAGCCGGTGCTGTCTTGGGAAACGCTGGTAGACCGGCTTGCCGACTCACGCTTGTATATGGAGCTGGCGGGGCAGCGTTCCGGTCTGGGACGGCTTTTTATCGACCATCAGCAGCAGATTATCGGTCTGTTCAAAAAGCATATCCTTCTCTACGGAAAGGAGAGCGGCTTGCTCTTTTTTGAGGACGTGAAACGCTATTTTTCCAATTATATCGCTGCCGGATCGCCTACTTGCCGTATGCTGCGCGAAGAGTTGATGCGGGAAATCAAGGAGCGGGAGAGCAGGGATGTGAGCCGTTTTGAAAGTGTTGTGGATGGAAAACGGATGTATCTGGGACGTCTTATTCCCGACAGCGCACCGCCAAGACCCGACAACTCGGCGGTGTGGGATGATGCGCACAAAAGATGGGGGCATTAGTTCATCCCACGTCTGAGTGCCGTTCACCCCATGCTTGAATGTCATTCATCCCACGCTTGAGCGTCATTCATCCCACGTCCGAAAGCGGTTCATCCCGTATTTGAAAGTATCAATCTCTCCGTGTTCTACACGAAGCGTTTGTCTTCCTTTCCCTGTGTGTGGGAAATATAATTATTCATTTAAAAATAAAGCAAGTTATGAGAAATTTTGCCAGTTACGATGTCGATGTCCGTCGGAGGACAAGCGGCGTAGTGAAAACTGTTTGTAATAAATGTCAGGCCACGCGCCACAACAAACGCGACCGTTCGCTGCGTGTCAACGTTGATACGGGGCATTGTCACTGTTATCATTGCGGGGCGGACTTTTACGTCCCCGACGAAGCGGAAGAGCGTGAGAAAGCCGAACAGCGTGCTGCCCGCCAGCGTCGTGCGGCAGCCGTTCCCCGTCATTTCCAGCGTCCGGTGTTCGATCCGGCACGGACTACGCTTTCCGAATCTGTAGAACGTTGGCTGGTGGAGACACGTTGCATCCCGCAGGGCGTCATCGCCGGACTGCGCATCACGGAACAGGAGGAATTCATGCCGCAATCCGGTCAGAAGGAGCGTTGCGTCTGCTTCAACTATTTCGAGGACGGACAACTGGTCAACACGAAATTCCGTAGTGTGGACGCGAAGCATTTCAAGATGGTTCAGGGTGCCGAACTGATTCCCTACAACATCGACTCCGTGCTCGGACAGACTTCCTGCATCATCCACGAAGGCGAACTGGATGCCGCCTCTTCCCTTGCCGCCGGATTCAAGAGCGTGATTTCCGTCCCTGCCGGAGCCAACTCGAACTTGTCCTGGCTCGACCGTTTCATGGAGACGCATTTCGAGGATTTGACGGAGGTTATCATTGCCGTCGATACCGATTCAGCCGGACTGCAACTGCGTGACGAATTGATCAACCGTTTGGGTGCCGAGCGTTGCCGTGTGGTGGCGTACGGGCCCGGCTGCAAGGATGCGAACGAGCATCTGTGCAAATACGGGGTTGCCAGTCTGCGGGTAGCCATCGAGCAGGCGGCGGAGGTTCCGCTCGAAGGGGTGTTCACGGCCACCGACCTGCACAGCGACCTGCTTGCTCTTTTTGAGAATGGTTTCGGACCGGGCGCGGAAACCGGCTGGGAGGAAATGGACAAAATCTGCACTTACGAACGGGGGAGGCTTATCATCCTCACGGGAGTGCCGGGCGCGGGAAAATCGGAGTGGCTCGATGAGCTGGTGTTGCGGCTTTGTTTGCGCCATCAGTGGAAGATCGCTTTTTTCAGTCCGGAGAATACGCCGATTGTCTATCACATCCGAAAGTTGGTGGAGAAGCTGACCGGACACCGTTTCCAGAAGGGGTGCGGCATTTCGGAAGGGCTGCTGATGCGGTCGGAGGAGTTTCTTACCGATAACGTGTCGCATATCTCTCTGAAGGGGAACGCCACGCCGGAGCGGGTGCTTGCGAAGGCGCACGAGCTGGTGGTGCGGCGGGGGTGCCGTATTCTGGTGATCGACCCGCTCAACCGGCTTGACCACACTCCGCAGCCGGGACAGACGGAGACGCAGTATCTTTCCAATTTCCTGAATATGATTACGGAATTTGCGGTGCAGCATAATTGCCTGGTGGTGCTTGTCGCCCATCCGCGCAAGATGAACCGTAACCCGGTGACGAACACTACTCCGCGCGTGGAGATGTATGATATCAACGGCTCTGCCGATTTCTTCAATAAGGCGGATTATGGTATTGTGGTGGAACGTGACAAGGGGGTGGGGGTGACCCGTGTGTATGTGGATAAGGTGAAGTTCAAACATCTCGGAATGGGTGGGATGGTGACTTTCGCGTATGATCCCGTGAGCGGGCGGTACCTGCCGTGCGTGGAATCGCATGATCCGGCTGTTCCCGTAGAACAGCGCGTCGGAGGTGTGACGTTCGACTCCAGTTGCTGGCTGCCGGATAAGGAGCTGTTTGAGTCGTAAGCGGCACTCGTACTCAGGGTTCTTGCAGTAGTCGTACTCAGGGTTCTTGCAGTACTTCTACGATTAGCCGTACTTGTGCGGGGGTATAGCTTCTGCTTCGGGGATTCATGCCGGTGGCGATGAGTCGTTCTTTCAGTCCCGGAGCGGCGGCTATCCATTTGTTGAAACGGTCTACCGCACTCTGTTGTTGTATGTCGGGGAGGTACAACATGGCAAGCTCCCCTTTTCCGTAGCTTCGGTATTCAAATGTTTTCTCTTTCTTTTCGTCATCGGTCGGCTCTGCATCTGTCTTCATTTTCTGATTGTTTTTAGTCCGTATTTATAGAGTGTAAAGTTACGCTTTTTTACCGGATTTGCCAAGCTGTTCAGGCTGTTTTTGGGGATGAGATAAAAAGAAAATGAAAGAAAATATAGGTTTTAGCTATTCTTTTCTTAACTTTGTGGGAGAGGAGGAAAATAGCTTATGAAACGTACAGATATTGTTCATCGTATTGCAGAGACAATGCATCGCATAGCGCCTACGGCACGTACCATACTTTATGGCTCGGAAGCTCGTGGGGAAGCCCGGCATGATTCTGATATAGACTTGCTTATCGTAGTGGATGAGAAGGAACTGACACCGGAAACCGAGCTTACTTTGCGCCGTCCTTTAAGCGAACTGGAAGCGCAAACGGGGGTAGCTATTAATACATTGGTCGTGTTGAAACGTGTATGGGAAAATATTACTACACCACTGACACTTAACATTAATCGGGAAGGCATTGTGTTATGAAAGAACAATTGGATGATGAAACCCGCACCGCTATGGTGGATTATCGTTTGGAACGGGCTAGGCAGACGTTAGGAGAAGCGGATTTATTACGTACGGGAGACTATTTTAACGCAACGGTCAATCGGCTGTATTATGCTTGTTATTATGCCGCGTCTGCTCTGTTGTTGAACCGTCATATTGAGGCTAATACCCATAATGGAGTAAAAACACAACTTTCAATGCATTTTGTCCGGACGGGTTTGCTTGATTTGGAACATAGTACAACTTTCGGTTTGCTTTTTGATAAACGCCATAGTAGCGACTATGGTGACTTTGCCTATTGTGACGCTGCTCTGGTGGATGTGCTTCGTCCGCGTGCGGAAGCATTCATTAATGCTGTGGAGCAATTGGTAAGAAGTGAGCGCACAGCTTAAAAAAAACTGTTTTTTTGCTCTTATTCCTTGTTATCCTTTCTTAATCCGTTCTAATCCCTCCTAGTCCGGTGTAATCCGTTAATCCGTCTTTCGGTTGTCGTACTTTTGTTGTACCAACAGAAAGGAAGAATGTCCTTCTTTTCGTAGAAACAACAATTTTTATGGCAACAGTTACAGTGGTGCGCTATAAGCGCAGAAAACGAATCAGCGATGCGGATTCGCCGATGGTATTTGCCCTCAAACCTAAGTCGGGGGAGTCAAAAATCTATTCAATAGAGGCGCTGGCGCGCGAAATCGAAACGATCGGTTCGCTTTCGGTGGAGGATGTGTCGCACGTCATGAAATCCTTTGTCCGCGCGATGAAGAAAGTCCTTGTGGCAGGCAATAAAGTGAAAGTGGAGGGGTTGGGAATCTTCTATACCACGCTGACCTGTCCCGGTGTGGAATTGGAGAAAGACTGCACCGTGAAAAGCATTACCCGTGTCAATCTTCGTTTCAAAGTCGACAATTCCCTCAGACTGGCAAACGACAGTACGGCCACTACTCGTGGCGGAGATAATAATATGGTGTTTGAGTTGCTCTCGGATAAAAAGAACGCTGCGGGAGGTGATGGCGGCAGTCCGGACGGTTCTGGCGGAGGAGAGGACGGAGATAACAATGGGGAAGCTCCGGATCCGGCGGAGTAATCCGGCGGGGATGTTCAGTGAGTAAATAATCAATTAAAAATGCAAAGCTATGGTTGACAAAATCTTGGAAGTTGTATTGGAAGTGTTGTTTTTCTTTCGCAGAAAGAGAAAAGCTAAAAGAATGAAAGGACAGGTTGATGAGGAAGATTGACCTGATTGTGATCCAATGTTCCGCCACTAGGGCGGACAGGGATTTCACGGAAGACGACCTGGACGTGTGCCATCGCCGTCGTGGTTTCAACGGTGTGGGGTATCATTTTTATATCCGAAAAAATGGCGACATCAAGTCTACCCGTGAAATAGAACGTATCGGAGCTCACGTGCGTGGCTATAACGCCCGTTCGATTGGCATCTGTTATGAGGGTGGGCTGGATTGTCACGGTCGTCCCGCCGATACCCGTACCGAGTGGCAGATTCATTCCATGCGTGTGCTCGTTCTCGCGTTGCTGCGTGATTATCCCGGTTGCCGTATCTGCGGTCATCGTGACTTGAGCCCCGACCTGAACGGAAACGGGGAGATAGAGCCGGAAGAGTGGATTAAGGCGTGTCCGTGCTTTGAGGTGAAAGAATCCGACTTCTTCTCCGGTCAAGAGTAGAATGGAAAACAAGACTTGCAACACTGGTAGCTGAATACCGGTGTTGCAAGTCTTTTTATATATTTTCTTTTTCAAATGAGGAAAAGTGGAATTTTATTTGTTACTTTGTTGATAGGAAATCTAATTTTGATGAGGATGTTTTTCGACAATTATAAGCAACATACAGATGCGCAGATACGTCAGTCCCTATTTTGGGAGTATGATATGTCACGTTTTGATTGGGAGAAGATGCGTACGCTGGTCGTTCAGCGGGTGATTGAACGGGGGCGGAAAGATGATTTCTTTGCCATCTTAAATAGGTATGGAGTGGAAGGAGTAAAGGAAAGTATCAAGGAAATTCCGACAATGAACGCGAAAGACATTTCTTTTGTCTGTGCCGTGTTTGACTTAAAAAAGGAGGATTTAAAATGTTACACAAGGAAACTGTCTCACCCTCAACATTGGAACTCTTGACAACGTTAATGAAAGACTGCCGACTCAAACACTTTGTATTGGTGGGTGGAACTTCATTATCCTTGCAGTTGGGGCATCGTATAAGTGTTGATTTGGATTTGTTCTCAGATTTGTCGTTCGATGAATCCGAACTGTCTTCCTATTTGGTGGAAAATTATGATTTAGAGTTGGATTTTATTTCCAGAAGTACGCTGAAAGGGGAAATTAGAGGGGTCCAGATAGACTGTATTTCGCACCAATATCCTTGGTTGTCTCCGTGTGTTGAGGAAGATGTTATCCGTTTGGCTTCTCCTGTCGATATTGCTGCTATGAAACTGAATGCTATTGCGGGCAACGGCACTCGTATAAAGGACTTTATCGATTTGGCCTATCTCTCCACTTTGCTTTCATTGGGAGAAATGCTGGAGGCCTATGAACATAAATATAAAGCAAATGTAATCATGCCTCTGAAGGCCCTTACATATTGGGAAGATATTAATTTTGACGAACCTATAAGAATGCTGGGCTCTGCACCTTTCAAATGGAAAAAGATAGAAAAGAGATTGTTGCAAATGCAGAAATATCCACAAAAGAGATTCGATCTTTTTCCATAAATCAGAGCTTTGCCCAGCGATACGGTTATACGTGCTTTTCTAACGCCATATTCCTATAAATATCGAGCAATGCTTTCGCACTGTTCTTCCATGAGAACAGTTTGCTGCGCTCCACTCCGCAGTCCGCTTGTTGCCGGTAAAATTCCGCATCTCCTTCCAGCTGAAGAATCTTCGCCGTGATGTCCTCCGAACTGAACGGATCAGCCAGCAAAGCCCCTTCACCCGCTATTTCGGGCATTGCCGAAGTGTTTCCGGCAATGACAGGCGTACCGCAGGCCATTGCTTCGAGCATAGGGATACCGAAACTCTCGCGAAGAGAAGGATAAAGGAATGCGAATGCACCGCTATACAGTGCCGGAAGGTCGGTGTTCGCAATGTATCCGGGAAAACGGAGGTAGCCTTTGATGTCCGTAATCTTCTCTTCCCCCAGTATCCGGTCGATAGCGTCTTCCTTGAGATCGGCTATGAGCAGCGGGAGCTTCTTCTGCGAACGTTTCAGATAGTCACTGTACGCTTTCAGCACTCGCGGCGTATTCTTTTTCGGATCAGTATTTCCCAAGAAAAAGAGATATTCGTCCGCATCTATATACTTCCGGGTGATTTCCGGAGCTTTGGGCTGAAGATGGAAATGGCTGTTGAATCCGTTGTATACGGCAACCAACTGTTCGTCGGACAGGTGCAGAGCATCGAGGATACGCTGACGTTCAAACTGGGAAACTGTAATGATTTTCTTGCATTTGGGGAGTATGCGGGGCACTACCAGGCGGCGGTAATGCCATCCCATCTCCTGATATAGCGACAGGCTGGACGATTGGCGTTTCTCCAGATAAATGATGTCGTGCAGCGTCAGCACCAACGGCACGGGGCAGTTCAACGGAGCCGTATTGCTGGTACAATGCAACAAGTCGGGGCGGATGCGCTTCACCGCTCGCGGAAGAGCCACCTGTTCCCACAGCGGATAGGTAGGGCATTTCAGTTCGATGACGTGCATATTCTCCGAACTCTTCAGGCATTTGTCTTCACCGGGACTGACGAAAATGAAATACTCGTTTTCGTGATCCATCTTCTGTAACTCACGGATTGTTTCAAGAGCGACGAAATCCATTCCATGTTTGTTGGGGCGGAAGATGCGCTGTGCTTCAATGGCTATTTTCATTGCTTCTTGTTTGGGATAATGTGTTTATGAATGAGAGTGATGTTCACCGTGCTCTGTATGGATGAACTTCTTATTTGCTCCTTTAAGTTTGAATAAATTGCCTGTCATGGTGACAGCCAGCATGGGTACCTTCATGATGGCTTTCCCTACCTCTTTGGTAAACAGTTGCCCTCCCGGTACGGGTAGAATCATGGCGGAGACCTGTGCTACCGACAGAATCCACCATTTGATGGCCATCGTCCATTCATTTCCTCCATTGCGCAGGCTCATGACAAGACCGATAACGGTGAAAACGAAAGTCAGTCCGAACACTCCTGCCAGCTGTATCAGGCGGGGAGGCAGCATCCATTGGAATATCTTGTCGCAATAGTCTATATTGCCTTGCAGCAGGGCTTTCGGCAGGTGGGGCAACGAAGCGCGGAGTGCTCCGAACTGCGCCGCTATCCAACGTTTGCGCTGGTTGCTGATCGCTTCTTTTTTCTGTGTCTTCTCATCGAATACAGGGAGGTCGTTCAGATAGACTGTATGGATCCGCTGCTGCAACAGCATGGATTCCAGTTCTTTGTCTTCGCCTGCCGTTTGCAGGTATTGCACATTCTGTTGAAACCATTTTGCATCAAAGGCCATTCCCGAGCCGGATAACCCGGCGGAAAGTCCGAGTGCGTTGTGCCCGCTGCGGAAGAAGCCGTTGTTGATCTCTTCGCTCGCGCTGTCCAGAATGGAGATATCGGTGTTCAGATTCTTACCTGTCCGGTGAGCCTGTATGGATCTTACGCCACTGTCGAACGCACGGTTGATGCAGGACAGGAATTCGGGGACGGTCACGTTGTCGGCGTCCATGATAACCACTATGTCATAGAGATCGGTGTCGATGTTGTTCATGGCCATAGCCAGCGCTTTGGCTTTGGAGCTTTCCGTGTAATCCGCCATCAGTAGCCGGATGGGGAGCGTGCGTAAGGCTTCGTTCGTTTCCGGTTGCATCTGGTCGGAAATGACGACAAGGTCGAACAACTCCTTCGGATAGTCCTGCTCGAGAAAACTGCGGACCGAAGAGAGTATCACACGGTCTTCCTTGTAGGCGGGGAATAGCACGGCAATGTGCCGGAGCGTACGGGCTTCGGGATATTGGGGAGCCCGGTAGAACTTGGAAGCGATGGCGTAAAGCAGCAAGTAGCATACGCATAGCGTGAGGGGGATGTAGAGAACCCAGTCAATGATGTTCATAGTATTCGTTTTTTTGTTCTTTTGTTTCTTTGGTGGCCGACGGAAGGATCAGTCCTGAATTGACGCCTCTGCAGACGGCCAGGAAGAGATCGAAGCGTCCTTTTAAAGCATAGAGCAGACCGTTCTTCAAGGCTGCGACAGTGCTTTGATAGAGCACGGAGCCCAGACGTGCGGCTCCCCTCAGGTTGCGGCGGGCGTAGAGCAGGCGGTTGCGGGTCAGATAATAGGTACGCAGCTGGCTGAGTTGTCCGGTACTCTGGCTTTCTTTGTGGAAGACCGTGCAGCGGGGCTCGTACCATAGCTCGTAGCCGGCACGTGTCATGCTTGTGCTCCAGTCCAGCTCTTCGTAGTACAGGAAAAAGATCTCAGGCATCATCCCCGCTTTCTCGACTACCTCACGTTTGATCATCATGGCTGCGCCATGCAGGTAGGGAGTGGGGTGGGGAGTGTCGTATTTCCCGTCATCGGGACAGCCGAACCCCAACATATGGTTGCGTAACGTGATTCGCGACAAGGGGGTGAAGCCTGCGAACTGTATGTGCTGCGGCGGGAAAGCGAAACGTATTTTCGGCGATACGCCTCCGATTTCGGGACGGCTTTCCAGCCGTTCTACCAGGCAGGAGATTGCGTCTGACTCGATATAGGTGTCGTTGTTAATGAAGAAGAGGTATTTTCCTCTTGCCGCACGGATTCCGATGTTATTGCCGCCGGAGAATCCTCTGTTTACCTCGCTGCGGATGGCGATGACTGAGGGGTATAGTCTGGATATCTTGGCAGCCTCGTCCTCGCGCGAGGCGTTGTCTACCACAATGATCTCGTAGGTTACGGAATGCAGTTTCTCCTGTAACGATTCTATCAGCTCGCAAGTGTCTTTGAAACCATTGTAGCAGATCGTGATAAATGATATGTCCGTCCGGTGGTTGTCTGTCATTTTTTTTATTCGTTTGGTTCTTTAATCAGGTGCGGTTCTTGTTTCTCACTTTCCTCCGGATCTTCATTTTCCTCCGGCTCCTCACCGATGTGTTTGTCTATATAAGGTGCGGCGAGGCAGAGGGCGAAGCCTGTGTATACAGTCAGTTGGTTGGGATATTGCATCACGTCGTTGACGTAGGCGGCAATGAAGAGTCCGGCATTCATGCAAAGCCATGCCGCCGCCAGTCCTCGTAGATTCTTATTGCGTACTTTGAACATCAGGAGCCATGAACACCAGGCGAAGAGAGTGCCGTGTATGGCAAGATAAAGTATCAGCCCCA
Source organism: uncultured Bacteroides sp. (assembly GCA_900556625.1). Lineage (GTDB taxonomy): Bacteria > Bacteroidota > Bacteroidia > Bacteroidales > Bacteroidaceae > Bacteroides. The sequence goes on from USPQ01000005.1 coordinate 29,010, forward strand.
CAATTCCGGTTTCCACCCAGACGGTAATCAGCCATGAGTCGGGTGGATAAGGCATTTGTTCTTTCGAATCGAAGTTTCCCGCTTTGGCCAGCCCGATTCCGTAGCCTATCGGTTTCCTTGCCATCAGCTCCTTCATCCGCTGGCGGTTTTCGACACGCACGAGGTAGGAGGCGTCTTCGGTGGGATGGAAGGAGGAACGCATCTTATGGATATACTGGTTGCCGCTCCCGATATTGGTGTAATAGAAAAATACGAAAATGCCGATAGATATGAATATTCCCCCTAGCAACGCTTTCCAGTTCTTGGCTATGATAGTAATCATCAGCATGCCGCCCATGAGCACTCCCATAGCGGAACGGGTTCCGGAAATGCCCATGCCGTAGATACCGCACAAGGCTATAAAAAGGAAATAGAGGCGCTTCCATCTGGAGTCGACAAAGAATGCGGAGATGGAGAAGGTGACGGCTGCCATCGCTGAGTGCACACCGTAGTTTGCCGCGTCCGAAAAACAGGAAAAGTATCGTATGCCCGACCAGATGATGTGGGTTCGCGCACCGCCGAGAACGTGCAGGAAGTAAAGGTCTTTGGTGCTGAAACCGTGATTTTTCTGCCAGTATCCTTTGAGGGTGAAGATGATGACGAACACGGACCATACGAGCAATAGCAGTTCTATGTCTTTCTTGGTACGTATGACGACCGGAACGACAAATGCGCATATCAGGGGAATGAGCGCGTAGGGCGTGATGTTGATGTTCCATGCCTCCAACACGCAGTTGGGGTTCATGATCTCCATGATATAGTACAACAGCCAGACGATGAACAGCCAGGTCATGATGTTTTGCCCGCGCTCCCATTCGGTGGACTTGCCGTTACTGAGCTGTATCAGGCAAACGGTAGTGAGCAACAAGATAAGAACCATTGAGAACAGCCCTGTCTTGACGTTTACAAGCATACTTACCGCTATTAGCGCGAATTGTGCGGCAAGCAGGATATGGAAAGTAGTGTTCCTATTCGTCATCGTCCTCGTCTTCTGCTTCCTTTGCTTTTCTTCTGAGGTTGAATATGATTTTTTCTGTCAATGACAACTGGCTGAAGTGATAACTGAACCTGCGCAACAGGGTGTATGGCGGCAACTGTCCGGTGAAGTCTTCGGCGGCTTCACGGCTGGCGTTGGTCAGGCAGATGCGGAAAGGCACATTGCTCTTGCCCAGCTGCAACATGAGCTGCTCGCATAGTTGCTTGTCTATCGTTTTCCATCCGCGATTGGCCGGAGTCACCAGTATATTGGCGTTGGCGTCATGCAACAGGGCACTCGATATGCTGCTCTTTGACAGAGGAGGATAGGCGACGATCAGTACGTCTTCTCCTTGCGGCGTATAGAAATCCGTGACGTTCCTTGCAAGCAGGTATTGGGTGGATGCGATGTCAAAATCTTTATTGTAGCAGATGAACTTCGTGTTCAGTTTGCGGCTTTGCATGAATCCGCAGATCAGTGTCCCGATTATGTCTTCTCCGGAATCCTCGCTGGTGCCGAACAGGTTGATGATAAACACACCGGGGGATTTCCGCTTGGTCAGGAAGCGGAGCAGGGAGTTGGTCAGCTCTCTTACGGAAAGTTGTATGTACGTTCTGGTCAGTCCTCCGTAGCGGGCGGTCGAAAGGCTGGGAACGGCACCTATCACCCTATATCCCGTCACCCGCAGGGTGCGGCTGGCGTCACGCAGTGTTCTGTCAAGCAATTCTACCAATACCAGCAAAGCTATGATAATCACGAAGATGGCAACACAGGCTGCTATGACGATCTGTTTCCGGTTGGTTGAGTTGGCTCCGATCGGATAGGTAGGCTCATTGAGGACTTTCAGCGTGGCGGAGGTCATCTCCAGATTCTTTTTCCTCAATAAAGCTTCGTTGTAACTTTGCAGGACGGTCAGGTAGCTGCGTTCCGTGAAGTTGATGCTACGTTCTTTCTGCTTGATGGTGGTACCCACAGGTGCGAAGAATACGTAACGGTTGTTCAAGTCGCGACGGGCGCTTTGTACGATTTTCAGTTCGGCTTTCGCCTTCTCGTAGAGCAATGTCTGTTCCAGCCATTGGTCGATGATATTGGTGCGCGACGCACCTTCTTTGGTATATTTGTGACCTACGTATGAGGTGGTCAGGGCGTTCAGTTCTTGTTTAAGCTCGTTCAACCGCTTTTTGTCTCCTTCCAGCGAATGGAGGTCTTTCTTGTTGGAATCGGTCATTGCTTCGGCTTCCGATATCTTGCCGGTGATGTTGGAGGCTTCGCGCAGCTTGTCTACGAATTCCATGTTTCTCAGTACTTGCCTGGCGTTGCTGTCCATGTGTTTTTCCAACTCTTTGAGCATGGACGCGGTGCTGTTGAATGCGAAAAGCGCATCCTGTTCTCTCAGCTCGAATTCCTTGCTGATGGCGGCTATTTCCTTGGTCTCGTCGAGGTAGTTGATAATGCGTTTTTGTACATTATACTTCGTCAGGTCTTCTTCTTCCGCTCTCAGTTGCTTGCCGATACGTTTCAGTTCTTCTTCGAAATACTTGATCACTTTGTCCGTCTCTCCGTAACGGATACGGCGGTATTCCTCGACAAACTCGTGCATCAGGATACTTACGGTGTTGTAGGCGATACCCGGATCACCGGAAGTATAGCTGATGTCCAGCAGGTCACTGGTGAGGCGGCGCTGTACCTTTACGTTTTTCAGAGCACTGTAGCTGTAATAGGGATGGGAGTAATAAAAGAGCCCGTAGATGTAATTGTCTTTGTGCGGGCGCATATATGCTTCCAGATTGGCTACTGTCTTATCTTCGCTCGATTTGTCGATCAGTTTCAGTATCTCGTCTCCCGGAGGGCTGTTTTTCAGATGGTTGTATGTGTAGTTGTAGCTGGCAGGGGTGATTCCGTCATTCTCTTTTTCCGGATTTCCTTTGATCAGTATGCGGGCGAACAATCGCAGACTGACTCTTTTCAGCGTACTTTCGGCCTGCATGATACTGATGAGGTTGTCCATGGAGTTCTGCACGGTTGCCCAATCGGTGCGTTTGTCACTTTCGAGGTTGTAGCCCGAAGCAACTCCTGTGTAAAGGGTTGCTTTCACATCATACCCGCCTCGCATATGGCGTGTGTAATAAATGACCAGTAATGTGAAGAGAGTGGTCCCTATCAGTATCAGCCAACGATGCCGAAATAGGGTCCGTATGATGGAAATGATGAGATTCATATCTTAGTCTTTTATTTTCGTATAATGGGCGTGCGTGAAATAATTTCAAGCATCATGAGACTCTTGGTTAACTCGAACTTGCTCTTCTCATATGCTTCACGGGCTTGCGACTGCCTTTCCTTGTCTGTCGCCAAGTCGGTGGATTCGATGGTTCCGTTAGCAAAATTCTTTTCGGAAATCTCATATTGCACGTTCGCCAGCACCAGACCCTCGCTTCGCATCTGAAGGACTTTGATCTGTGATGTGGCCATCGCGTACATTTCGATTATGTTCTTCTTGATCTCATCGTATTTGATTTCCCGCTCAAGCTCCGCGCTCTTCAGATTGAGCTTCTGACGACTGACACGCGCCTTGAGGTCAAACAGGTCGTCCAATGGGATGCTGACTCCCGCTCCTACCGTATATCCGTTCTGGGCTTGGGTGGAGTAGGTGGGGTATGGCTCTACGTAAACGTCTGTATAGGTGGATTCATTGCCGAAAGTACCGTATTGGTAGCTTCCCCGCAGACTGAAGAATCCGAGAAATGCACGCTTTTCTTTCGCCAGCAGTTTGCGCTCTACCGCCGCTTTGACATCTGCCATCTCATAGATGGGATTGTCTTTGGCATTTTCAAACAGGACGGAGAGTGGGGGAAGAGTGATATTGCTGTAATCTTCTTCGCTTAATTGAGTATAATCACTGACCTCTTGCGCAACGATCGGTGTGTTGGAGGTGAATAAAAGGAGTAATCCTAAACAGCTATATATAATTTGTTTCATAAAATAACCCTGTTATTTGCTTCTGCTGTGTTCTGTTGTGACATAGCTTGCGCAAATATAAGGATTAATTTCATTTATGGACAGTCTTTTGTTGTCAATTTTGCATTCTTTCTTGTTAATTTGTGCTAGAAGGGCCCTGACATTGGAACTAGAAGGCCTCCGTCACGTTGAACTAGAAGGCCTCCGTCATGTTGAAATAGAACAAATTCTGCTTGTTCACCATGTCTCTTCCCAAGTCGAGACGAACGTTCATGCGGGGCTGGACTTCAATACGCAGGCCGACTCCGAGATTAGGCAGGACGCCTTCTATCTTTCCCGGTGTGGGTCCCATGAATCCGCAGCCTCCCCAAGCCACATATCCTATGTGGCTCAACATCTTTTTGATCCATGTGCTTTTGTCTGTATTTATCATCTGGCGGTATTCAGCCATCATTACATGAGAGGACTTGTCGCGGAACTGTCCCATGTAATAGCCGCGAAGGTCGAAAGGGGTTCCGCTCAATACATATTTCGTCAAAGGAACGTCTCCGAATGCGTTTTTGCTCTGTACGGTCCAGGCGAGAACTTTCCGTTTTCCGACCGTTTTGTATTGACGGTAGTCTATCTCCAGACGGTAAAAATTGTCGTCACCTCCGAAAGCTTTGCTGTACATCATCCCCCGAAAGTCGAGGTAAGTGCCCTGATAGGCATTGGCGGGCACATCGCGTGTGTCGTAGGTCAGCAGGAATCCGAGTCCCGAACTGAAATTGGTGTATCCATGCTCCGTACCGCCTGCTGCGATATACGACGGTTGCTCAATCATTCCCGCCGCCGGTTTGGTAATCTTGTCGTAGTTCAAGTCAACCTGAGGACCTGCGAAGAGATCGCTTTCCCCCAACCGGAACAGAAACCACGGATTCACCTGAATACCGCTGTATCGGTATTCACTCGTATCTTCCCCTCGCGGATAGTCCTTGTTTGTGTTATATCCGATACCGTAGAAGTTTTCGATGGTGTTTTTGTAGGAGAAAGTGCCGAATATGCGGAAACGGTCGCCTTTGAAGAAGAGTTGCGGCTTTGTCATGAGATTGAGCCCTCCGTTGAATATCAACGCGATGGACATGGGTACGACGGAACGTCTCTGGGTGGTGTCGCTCGGATTCATCCGGAACGTCATCAACGCGCTACCGCCCACCAGAAAACCGAAATCGGGTGTGTAGCTGGGACCTCCCAGAATGTTGTAATGCAAATTCCGCTTCGCCACACGCTGGCGGCGTAACTCGCGTTTGGTATCTTTTACCGTCCTTGTACTGTCTGTCTGTGCCAGCATGACACCGATAGGCAACAACGCCATCCATATACCTATTATATATTTCTTCATCTTGTAGAGCTCCGGCTGTTTCATATTCTTTCTTAATTTCAGGATACAAAGAAAACGCTTTTATTCTGATTAGTTTTCATATTCATAGATAATAAATGTAAATTCGCTCTTTTTCTTTGCTTTCGGGAGAAAAGAAAGATGGGGTACGTGTGCGAGCACGAAGATAATTACGGAAAAATCTCCGTAATTACTCCCTTTTTTCCTCCCGAATCCCAATCTTATTTATTACTTTTGCGGCAAATTTATGAAACCATTATTTTATATAGCATGGCAAATGTAATAAAGTTACGCAAAGGCCTTGACATAAACCTGAAAGGTAAAGCTGCTGAAACGTACACAACAGTGAAGGAGCCGGGTTTTTACGCCCTCGTGCCCGATGATTTTCCTGGTGTGACACCGAAGGTGGTTGTAAAGGAACAGGAATATGTGATGGCCGGTGGACCCTTGTTTATCGACAAGTATCATCCTGAAATTAAATTTGTTTCGCCCGTGAGCGGCGTAGTGACGAGTGTAGAGCGTGGAGCTCGTCGTAAGGTGTTGAACATCGTGGTAGAAGCTGCTACTGAGCAGGACTACGAGGAATTTGGCAAGAAGAATGTGGCAACGATGGATGCGGAGGCTGTAAAGAACGCTTTGCTGGAAGCCGGTCTTTTCGCATTTATCAGACAACGTCCTTATGACATTATCGCAGATCCGACGGTGACTCCGAAAGGTATCTTCGTTTCTGCTTTCGATACCAACCCGCTGGCACCCGATTTTGAGTTTGCGCTGAAAGGTGAAGAAGCAAATTTCCAGACAGGACTCGATGCGCTCGCCAAACTGGCAAAAACTTATCTGAGTATCAGCGTGAAACAGAATGCTGCCGCTCTGACACAGGCCAAGAACGTTACAATCACCGCATTCGACGGACCGAACCCCGCCGGTAACGTGGGCGTTCAGATCAACCATCTCGACCCTGTCTCTAAGGGAGAAACGGTATGGACTATTGATCCGCAAGCTGTTATCTTCATCGGCCGTCTTTTCAATACCGGTCGTGTGGATTTCACCCGTACGGTGGCAGTGACAGGTTCCGAAGTGCTGAAACCTGCTTACTGCAAACTTCAGGTAGGGGCGTTGCTCACCAACGTGTTTGCCGGCAATATCACCAAGGACAAGGACTTGCGCTATATCAGCGGTAATGTGCTGACTGGAAAGCAAGTGTCTCCGAACGGATTCTTGGGAGCGTTCCACAGCCAGTTGACGGTGATTCCCGAAGGGGATGATATTCATGAAATGCTCGGATGGATCATGCCGCGTTTCAATCAGTTCAGCGCCAACCGCTCATACTTCAGTTGGCTGATGGGCAAGAAGGAGTACACATTGGATGCCCGCGTGAAAGGTGGCGAACGCCATATGATCATGTCCGGTGAGTACGACAAGGTATTACCGATGGATATCCTGCCCGAATTTCTGATTAAGGCTATCATCGCCGGTGATATCGACCGTATGGAAGCGCTTGGTATCTACGAAGTCGCACCCGAAGATTTCGCCCTCTGCGAATTCGTCTGCTCTTCGAAGATGGAACTGCAACGCATCGTTCGTGCCGGACTCGATATGCTGCGAGCTGAAATGGCATAATCGCCCGACTGTCGGCAAATAGTAAATTGTAAATAGTAAAATAGTAAATATATTAATGAAAGCGTTAAGAAATTATCTCGATAAGATAAAGCCGAACTTTGAAGAGGGCGGCAAATTCCACGCATTCCAGTCGGTGTTCGACGGCTTCGAAACATTCCTGTTCGTGCCCAGCAAGACTGCGAAAACGGGAACGCACATACACGACGCGATCGATAGCAAACGCATCATGTCGATTGTGGTTATTTCGTTAATACCGGCTCTCTTGTTCGGTATGTACAACGTAGGTTATCAGCATTTCACTCACACGGGCGCTACCGGTGGTTTCTTTGAGATGTTTATCTACGGATTCCTGGCAGTGTTGCCGAAAATTATCGTATCATACGTGGTAGGTCTGGGTATTGAGTTCGTTGTGGCTCAATGGAAGAAGGAGGAGATTCAGGAAGGATTCCTCGTTTCCGGTATCCTGATCCCGATGATCGTTCCGGTGGACTGTCCGCTGTGGATTCTTGCCGTAGCTACCGCATTCTCTGTGATCTTTGCAAAAGAGGTTTTCGGCGGTACAGGTATGAATATCTTTAATGTGGCATTGATCACTCGCGCATTCCTGTTCTTCGCATATCCGACCAAGATGTCCGGTGATGCCGTTTGGGTGTCGGGCGACAGTATCTTCGGTTTGGGACAGACGGTGGATGGATTGACGGTTGCTACTCCGCTCGGTGTGGCCGCTACGACAGGCGCTGCTCCTGAGTTCAGTATGGACATGGTGACAGGGCTGATTCCCGGTTCGATCGGTGAAACCAGTGTGATCGCTATTCTGATTGGTGCGGTTATCTTGCTTTGGACAGGCGTTGCTAGTTGGAAGACAATGATTTCCGTATTTGTAGGTGGCGCGTTCATGGCATGGGTATTCAACGCGATCGGCATGGAAGGCAATGCTATGGCAAATATGCCGTGGTACGAACATCTTGTGCTCGGCGGTTTCTGTTTCGGTGCCGTATTTATGGCTACCGACCCCGTAACGTCCGCACGTACTGAAAAAGGCAAGTATATCTTCGGATTCCTCATCGGTGTGATGGCTGTTGTCATCCGTGTGCTGAACCCGGGTTATCCGGAAGGTATGATGCTCGCCATCCTGTTGATGAACATCTTCGCTCCGTTGATCGACTACTGTGTGGTACAGGGCAATATCAGCCGTCGTGAAAAACGTGCTATCAAGTCTAACCAATAAATACCGAATGAAAATGAATACAAATAGTAACAGTTATACTATCATTTATGCTTCGGTAATGGTTATTATCGTTGCATTCCTTCTGGCATTCGTCAGCTCTTCGCTGAAGGCTACGCAGGACAAGAATGTACAGTTGGATACGAAGAAGCAGATTCTTGCCGCATTGAATATTAAGAATGTGGAGGATGCGGATGCTGAATATAAGAAATATGTGAAAGGCGATATGCTGATGAACGTTGACGGTACGTTGACCGAAAACACAGGAGACTTCGTTACGAACTACGAGAAAGAAGCGAAAGAGGAAAAACGTCTTCATGTGTTTGTTTGCGAAGTGGACGGACAGACGAAATATGTAGTTCCTGTTTACGGTGCAGGTCTTTGGGGCGCTATCTGGGGATATGTCGCACTGAATGAGGATAAGGATACTGTATACGGTACTTACTTCTCTCATGCGAGTGAGACTCCGGGTCTGGGCGCTGAGATCGCTACCGACTGGTTCCAACAGGAATTTGTAGGTAAGAAAACATTGGAGAATGGTACTGTTGCCTTAAGCGTGGTGAAACACGGCAAGGTAGAGAAAGCCGACTATCAGGTGGACGGTATCTCCGGTGGTACAATCACTTCGGTAGGTGTGGACACTATGCTGAAAGAGTGTTTGAAAGAGTACGTGAATTTTTTAACTAAATAATAAGGAGGAGAAAATAGAATATGGGACAATTGTTTTCAAAGAAGAATAAAGAAGTATTCTCTGCTCCGTTGGGAATAGATAACCCGGTAACCGTACAGGTGCTCGGTATCTGTTCCGCACTTGCCGTTACCGCAAAACTGGAGCCTGCTATTGTAATGGGACTTTCGGTTACGGTTATTACGGCGTTTTCTAACGTGGTGATTTCATTGTTGCGCAAAACCATTCCTAACCGTATCCGTATCATCGTTCAGTTGGTTGTGGTAGCTGCGTTGGTGACTATCGTAAGTGAGATTCTGAAAGCATTTGCATACGATGTAAGCGTGCAGCTTTCTGTATATGTAGGTCTGATCATTACCAACTGTATCCTGATGGGACGCCTGGAAGCATTTGCCATGCAGAACGGCCCGTGGGAATCTTTCCTGGATGGTGTAGGTAACGGATTGGGTTACGCCAAGATTCTTGTTATCGTCGCGTTCTTCCGCGAACTGCTGGGTTCGGGAACATTGCTCGGTTTCAACATCTTGAACTACGAGCCTATTCAGAAAATCGGATACGTGAACAACGGTCTGATGTTGATGCCTCCGATGGCGCTGATTATCGTCGCTTGCATTATCTGGTACCAACGTTCACGTCACAAAGAACTGCAGGAAGAAAGTAATTAATTCTTCATTCTTAATTCTTAATTAAAAGATATGGAACATTTATTAAGCTTATTCGTCCGCTCTATCTTTGTGGACAACATGATATTCGCGTTCTTCTTGGGTATGTGTTCATACCTGGCTGTATCGAAGAATGTGAAGACTGCCGTAGGACTGGGTATCGCCGTGACTTTCGTGTTGCTGGTGACGCTTCCGGTCAACTATCTGTTGCAGACTAAGGTGCTGGCTGCCAACGCTATTATCGAAGGTGTCGACCTTAGTTTCTTGAGTTTTATTCTTTTCATTGCCGTTATTGCCGGTATCGTGCAATTGGTGGAGATGGTGGTGGAACGTTTCAGCCCTTCGCTCTACGCTTCATTGGGTATCTTCCTCCCGCTGATTGCCGTTAACTGTGCTATCATGGGTGCTTCTCTGTTTATGCAACAACGTATCAACCTAGGTCCGAGCGATCCGAAATATATCGGTGACATCTGGGATGCTATCTCATACGCGCTGGGTTCGGGTATCGGTTGGTTGCTGGCTATCGTTGGTCTGGCTGCTATCCGTGAAAAGATGGCTTACTCTGATGTGCCTGCTCCGTTGAAGGGCTTGGGTATCACATTTATCACAGTAGGTCTGATGGCAATCGCATTTATGTGTTTCTCTGGTTTGAACATCTAAAAAGAAAGGAATAAGACAATGGATATGAATTTAATATTAGCGAGCATTGGGGTATTCCTTGTGGTTATTCTGTTGCTTGTTGTTATCTTGCTGGTTGCCAAAAATTTCCTGGTGCCATCAGGAAACGTGAAACTGACAATCAATGGCGAAAAGGAATTGGAAGTTGCTTCCGGTTCTACTTTGCTTAATACTCTGTCTGTAAACGGAATATTCCTGTCATCCGCATGTGGTGGTAAGGGATCTTGCGGGCAATGTAAATGCCAGGTGCTTGAAGGTGGTGGTGAAATTCTGCCTTCTGAAGTTCCTCACTTCAGCCGTAAACAGCAGCAAGACCACTGGCGTCTGGGTTGTCAGGTAAAAGTGAAGGGGGATATGGCTATCAAAATTGATGAATCTGTACTCGGTGTGAAAGAGTGGGAGTGCGAAGTAATCTCCAACAAGAACGTGGCTACATTTATCAAAGAGTTCATCGTTGCTCTGCCTAAAGGCGAACACATGGACTTTATCCCGGGTTCTTATGCGCAGATTAAGATTCCTAAATTCTCAATGGACTATGACAAGGACATCGATAAGAGCTTGATTGGTGATGAATATCTTCCTGCATGGGAGAAATTCGGTTTGCTGGGTCTGAAGTGTAAGAACGACGAGGAAACAATCCGTGCTTACTCTATGGCCAACTATCCTGCCGAAGGTGACCGTATCATGTTGACAGTACGTATCGCTACTCCGCCGTTCAAACCGAAAGAACAAGGTCCTGGATTTATGGATGTAATGCCGGGTATCGCTTCTTCTTATATCTTTACCCTGAAACCGGGTGACAAGGTAATCATGAGTGGTCCTTACGGAGACTTCCACCCGATCTTCAATTCCGACAAGGAAATGATGTGGATCGGTGGTGGTGCCGGTATGGCTCCGTTGCGTGCGCAAATCATGCACTTGACGAAGACGTTGCATACTACCGACCGCAAGATGTCTTACTTCTATGGTGCCCGTGCCTTGAACGAAGTGTTCTACTTGGAAGACTTCCTGCAAATCGAAAAGGATTTCCCGAACTTCTCATTCCATCTGGCACTTGACCGTCCGGATCCTGCTGCCGACGCCGCAGGTGTGAAGTATACCCCGGGATTCGTTCATAATGTGATTTATGAAACTTACTTGAAGAATCACGAAGCTCCTGAAGATATTGAATACTATATGTGTGGTCCTGGCCCGATGTCGAAAGCCGTTGAGAAAATGCTCGACGATCTCGGTGTTCCGGCACAGAACTTGATGTTCGATAACTTCGGAGGATAGTATCTGAGAAGTGTCAAACCGGTCGGCAGGACGATCGGCGGATAATATAAGACAGAGCGGGAAATCTGAAAAAGCCGATGTGTTTCTCAGATTTCCCGCTTCTTTTTCGTATCTTTGTCGCCATGTTAGAGAAAAATGAAATTATACAGTCAGCCCTTCACAACCTGAAGATTGAAGAGTTGAATCCGATGCAGGAAGCGTCACTGGAACAGGCTACCGGAAGGAAAGACGTTATCTTGTTGTCGCCGACCGGCTCGGGAAAGACACTTGCCTATTTGTTGCCTTTATTGCTCACACTGAAACCTGGCAATGACAATGTACAGGTTTTGATTCTGGTTCCTTCACGTGAGCTGGCTCTGCAGATTGATAGTGTATTTAAGGCAATGGGAACTGCTTGGAAGACCTGTTGTTGCTATGGCGGACATCCTATCGCGGAAGAAAAGAAGAGTATATCAGGCAATCATCCCGCTATTATTATCGGTACTCCGGGACGTATTACCGACCATCTGTCTAAAGGAAATTTCAATCCCGAAACGATTGAAACTTTGATCATCGATGAATTCGATAAATCATTAGAATTCGGTTTCCATGATGAGATGGCGGAGATTATCACGCAACTGCCCGGACTGAAAAAGCGGATGTTGCTTTCTGCAACCGACGCAGAAGAGATCCCGGAATTTACAGGGCTGAACCGTACAGTCAGACTGAACTTCTTGCCGGACGCTGCCGACGAACAGGAGTCCCGTTTGAAATTGATGAAAGTATTTTCTCCGGCAAAAGATAAAGTTGATACTTTATACAATCTGCTTTGCACATTGGGAAGCAGTTCGAGCATTGTTTTCTGCAATCATCGGGATGCGGTGGATCGTGTGCAAAAACTGCTGGCAGATAAGAAACTGTTTGCCGAGCGTTTTCATGGCGGTATGGAACAACCGGATCGTGAGCGGGCATTATATAAGTTCCGTAACGGCAGTTGCCACGTGTTGATATCTACCGACTTGGCTGCCCGTGGACTGGATATTCCGGAGATTGAGCACATCATCCACTATCACTTGCCCGTGAATGAGGAAGCCTTTACGCATCGGAACGGGCGTACGGCACGTTGGGACGCTACCGGAACTTCTTATTTGATTCTTCATGCCGAAGAGAAACTCCCTGCCTATATCCCGGAAGATATGGAAACCGTCGCACTGCCGGAAAATCCACCCCGTCCGCCCAAATCTGTTTGGAGTACTATATATATAGGTAAGGGCAAGAAGGAAAAACTAAGCAAAATGGACATTGCCGGATTCTTGTATAAGAAAGGTAATCTGACTCGTGAAGATGTAGGAGCGATAGATGTGAAAGAGCATTATGCTTTTGTCGCTGTCCGGCGTGCAAAGGTCAAACAACTCCTGAATCTGATTCAAGGCGAGAAGATAAAAGGTATGAAAACCATTATTGAGGAGGCAAAGTAGGATAGGTTGACATCTACGGATAACAATATGGTGTATATATCCTGTATAAACCAATAAAAAGAAAGGAAAATCTGCTTTAAAACAGTATTTTTATAAGGAAAGATTTGTGCGGCGGAAATAAATTCGTAAATTCGCAAGGTCAAAAGACAAAAGTAACGAAATTGTTAAACCAAAAACAAACTTCAAATGAAAAAGCATAATTTCAATGCAGGACCTTCCATTCTTCCGCGTGAGGTGATAGAGGATACAGCGAAGGCTATTTTAGATTTCAACGGCTCTGGTCTCTCTTTGATGGAAATCAGCCACCGCGCCAAAGACTTCCAGCCTGTGGTTGACGAAGCAGAGGCATTATTCAAGGAATTACTTAATATCCCCGAAGGCTATTCGGTACTGTTCCTGGGTGGAGGTGCTAGTATGGAGTTCTGCATGGTTCCTTATAACTTCCTGGAAAAAAAGGCTGCTTATCTGAACACAGGTGTGTGGGCTAAAAAAGCGATGAAAGAAGCTAAAGGATTTGGTGAAGTTGTAGAAGTTGCTTCCTCTGCTGAAGCTACATATACTTATATCCCCAAAGACTATACAATCCCGGCAGATGCAGATTATTTCCACATTACTACTAACAACACCATTTACGGTACGGAATTAAAGAAAGATCTTGATTCTCCGGTTCCTATGGTTGCAGATATGTCTTCTGACATTTTCTCACGTCCGATCGACGTTTCCAAATATATCTGTATTTATGGTGGTGCACAGAAGAACCTGGCTCCTGCCGGTGTGACATTCGTAATTGTGAAGAATGACGCTGTGGGAAAAGTTTCCCGCTACATCCCGACAATGTTGAATTATCAGACTCACATTGATGGCGGTTCTATGTTCAATACTCCTCCTGTTGTGCCTATCTACGCTGCATTGCTGACTTTGCGCTGGATCAAAGCACAGGGTGGTGTGAAAGAAATGGAACGTCGTGCTATCGAAAAAGCTGATATGTTGTATGCAGAAATTGACCGTAACAAAATGTTCGTGGGTACTGCCGCTAAGGAAGACCGTTCACGCATGAATATCTGTTTCGTAATGGCTCCCGAATACAAAGACCTCGAAGCCGACTTCTTGAAGTTTGCTACTGAAAAAGGTATGGTAGGTATCAAGGGACACCGTTCGGTAGGTGGTTTCCGCGCATCTTGCTATAACGCTATGCCGAAAGAAAGCGTGCAGGCATTGATCGATTGTATGCAGGAATTTGAGAAACTTCATTAATATATTATTTTCACCACAGATTACACGGATTGGCACAGATTTCTAAGGTTCTATAATCTGTGGAAATCTGCGTAATCTGTGGTGAGCCTTTATAAATAGAATCAGAATATGAAAGTACTTGTAGCTACTGAGAAACCGTTTGCTAAAGTGGCAGTAGACGGTATTCGTAAAGAAATAGAAGCAGCCGGATACGAGCTTGCTTTACTTGAGAAATATACAGATAAAGCCCAGTTGCTGGATGCAGTGAAAGATGCGAATGCCATTATTATCCGTAGTGATATCATTGACGCGGAAGTGCTTGATGCCGCTAAAGAACTGAAGATTGTAGTTCGTGCCGGTGCTGGATACGATAACGTGGATTTGGTCGCTGCCACTGCCCACAATGTATGTGTGATGAACACTCCGGGACAGAACTCGAATGCTGTTGCCGAACTGGCTTTGGGTATGATGGTATATGCTGTCCGTAACTTCTACAACGGTACTTCCGGTACAGAATTGATGGGTAAGAAACTGGGTATTCACGCTTATGGAAACGTAGGCCGTAACGTAGCCCGCATTGCCAAAGGTTTTGGAATGGAAGTGTATGCTTACGATGCATTCTGCCCGAAAGAAGTAATCGAGAAAGACGGTGTGAAAGCGCTGGATTCTGCAGAAGAACTCTATAAGACTTGCCAAGTAGTGTCATTGCATATCCCTGCAACTGCCGAAACGAAGAATTCTATCAATTATGCTCTGTTGAAGGACATGCCGAAAGGTGCGATGTTGGTCAATACAGCCCGTAAGGAAGTTATCAATGAGGCTGAGCTGATTAAATTGATGGAGGAACGTGCCGACTTCAAATATATCACAGATATTATGCCTGCCGCTAATGCGGAATTTGCAGAGAAGTTTGCCGGACGTTATTTCTCTACTCCGAAGAAGATGGGAGCGCAGACGGCCGAAGCCAATATCAATGCCGGTATTGCTGCCGCTAAACAGATTGTAGGCTTCTTGAAGGACGGTTGCGAAAAATTCCGTGTGAATAAATAATATTTCATAGAAATAAATAGTATATTTGAGCCACAGATTTTAAATAAGTCTGTGGCTTTTATTTTTTACATCTAAAATACTAATATCATGGCAATAATTAAACCTTTTAAGGGCATTCGTCCTCCGCAAGACCTGGTAGAGCAGGTCGCTTCACGTCCTTACGACGTATTGAACTCCGAAGAGGCCCGCGTAGAAGCGGAAGGTAACGAAAAGTCTCTTTATCATATCATTAAACCGGAGATTGATTTCCCGATAGGTACAGACGAGCATGATGAGCGTGTGTATGCCAAAGCTGCAGAAAATTTCCAACTGTTCCAGGATAAAGGCTGGTTGGTGCAGGATGGCAAGGAAAACTATTATATTTACGCCCAGACCATGAACGGGAAAACCCAATACGGATTGGTAGTCGGCGCATACGTTCCCGATTATATGAATGGGGTGATTAAAAAGCATGAACTTACCCGCCGTGACAAAGAGGAAGACCGTATGAAGCACGTTCGTGTGAATAATGCCAACATCGAGCCTGTTTTCTTCGCTTATCCTGATAATGACAAGTTGGACGCAATCATCAAGAAGTATACGGCAGAAAAACCTGTCTACGACTTCATCGCTCCGGGTGACGGCTTCGGTCATACTTTCTGGATTGTTGACCGGGAGGAAGACATTGCCCTTATTACCGAAGAATTTGCTAAAATGCCGGCTCTTTATATTGCCGACGGTCATCATCGTTCTGCCGCTGCCGCATTGGTCGGTGCAGAAAAGGCGAAACAGAATCCTAACCATCGTGGCGACGAAGAGTACAACTACTTTATGGCTGCCTGTTTCCCTGCCAACCAACTGACCATTATCGATTACAATCGTGTAGTGAAAGATCTTAACGGGTTGACTCCCGGACAATTCCTTGATGCGTTAGGCAAAAACTTTATCGTAGAAGAAAAAGGGACAGATATCTACAAGCCTTCCGGTTTGCATAATTTCTCTCTTTATCTGGATAGCAAATGGTACAGCTTGACAGCTAAAGCAGGCACATATAATGACAATGATCCTATCGGTGTGCTGGACGTTACTATCTCTTCCAATTTGATTTTAGATGAGATTTTGGGAATCAAGGATTTACGCTCGGATAAACGCATCGACTTTGTGGGGGGTATCCGTGGCTTGGGAGAGCTCAAGAAGCGTGTGGATAGCGGTGAAATGAAAGTGGCTTTGGCTCTCTATCCCGTATCCATGAAACAGTTGATGGACATTGCCGATACTGGTAATATCATGCCGCCGAAAACCACTTGGTTTGAACCCAAACTCCGTTCGGGACTTGTGATTCATAAGTTGGATTAATAACTGTCATCTTATAACAAGAGCTGATATCTTATAAAATTGAGCGGTCGATCTGTTGCAATCATACGGTTAATTGCGTCAGACCGACCGCTTGTTTCGATGAAAAAGAGCGGTTGTTTATAGCGAAACGACTGCTCCTTTGTGCCACATCAACCGTATATTTGTGGCAAACATATCATTTAATATTTCCAAACGACAGATGGTATTTTCCGTGTAAAGCCGTATCTTTGCAACATGACTGCTGAAGATACTTATAAAACCATCTCCGAACCCTCTGAAGGTATTTATACGGAAAAGCGAAGCAAGTTTATCGCTATCGCTCTTCCTGTGCGTAGCCTCGATGAAATAAAGGCGCATCTTGAAACGTATCAGAAGAAATACTATGATGCGCGCCATGTGTGTTATGCCTATATGCTCGGAGCAGCACGCAAGGATTTTCGGGCCAATGATAACGGAGAGCCTTCGGGCACTGCAGGAAAACCGATTCTCGGACAAATCAATTCGAACGAGTTGACAGATATATTGATCATTGTAGTCCGTTATTTCGGTGGAATCAAGTTGGGCACAAGCGGATTGATTGTAGCTTACAAGGCTGCTGCTGCCGAAGCCATTGCTGCCGCTACAATCATAGAAAAAACGGTGGACGAGGAAGTGACTGTTATGTTTGAGTATCCTTTTATGAATGATATAATGCGTATCGTGAAGGAAGAAGAACCGGAAATACTCAATCAGTCGTATGATATGGATTGCAGTATGACATTGCGCATTCGTCGTTCGATGATGGCGAAACTGCGTGCCCGGCTGGAAAAGGTAGAAACGGCTCGGATTTTGGATGAAGAAGAAAATCATTGAATGGAAAAGTGCCAGTTAATATACTGAAAGTAGAATAGGAGAGAAAGAGAAATTGAACCGGATGAGAAAGAAATACTACATGATATCGAGATTACTTTTGGTTTTTCTTGTGTGGAACGGTGTACAAGCCTGTGCACAGGAAGCTCAAAAGTTCGCTCCCAACAACATTCCTGTTCCTTGGTATTCGCAGAAAATAGCGGGATACCCTTATTCGCATTGTTCTCTGGCTTCCTCGTTAATGGTCTTTGATTATTTTAAAGGGATGACGGCTGATACGCAACGCACAGCTCAGGATGCAGAACAGAAACTGATTGAATATCAGCGGAATTACTTTCTGAAAAAGCGTGCTCCTTTCCGTCGTCGCACTTCGATAGGGCAAGGAGGATACTATTCTTTTGAAATTGATTCTTTGGCACGCTATTATGAAAACATGATAAGTGCCGAACATTTCCAGCAGAAAGATTATCGGATATTGAAAGATTATATCGATCGTGGTATACCTGTGCTTGTGAATGTGAGATATACAGGTGCGGTTCGTGGTTTGCGTCCCGGTCCGAGAGGACATTGGATGGTACTTCGCGGTATTGATGACAAATATGTGTGGGTGAATGATCCCGGACGTTCACCGGAGATGCGGAGCAAAGGGGAAAACATCTGTTATCCTATTAAGAAACAGCCGGGCAATCCTTCTTATTTTGATGGTTGCTGGACGGGACGATTTATCGTAGTCACTCCCGGAGAATGGATACGGAACTCCCTGTTTGCACAAGTCGGCAAACTCCCTCCGTTGGAAGAGGTGACTCATATCCTTCCTCCGGTTGTGCCGTCTGCAATTTTGCCGCAGGTTATCAATCAGTAGGAGTTGCTTATAGCCTATATATAATAAGGAAGATAGCAGTCGCAGAGATAGGATAAAATAGAATTAAGATAAAAACAGTTGTAGCAAAATAAAGAAAAAATATATGGCATTCGAAGCAACTAAAAAAGAATGGTGTGAACTTTATACTTTCTTCCGTTTGTTGGCGGACGGGAGAGTAGCGTTAGGCACGGCGGAAGCAAAGGCAGGAGATATATTCTGGCCTGTTGCAATGATTCAGAGGGAAGAGCACGACGGGACACGTCGGTATTATATTGAGGAAGAGACGATTCGCATAGAAGGGGAAACAGGAGTTAAAACTATGTCTCGTGAAGATTTCGGTATCGTAGCGGACTTGATACTGAAAGCGGTTAAATCCTCTTCGGAAAACGATGTGACCTCTCCGGATGGAGTAGAGGAGTTTTTGGATGAAGCGGCTATCTTCGACTTGGAGGCAAAAACGGAGGATCGCACCGATTTTTCTATTGCATTCTGGCATTCGGAAGCGCCTTTGAGAGGATTTAATGTCCGTTCGCGGTTGAGTGCCATGAATCCATTGTTGGATGGAGGGCGTGCGGCGAATCTTAAGCTGGAGCAGACCGGGATTAAATTTGCTACTCCGACAGTAAACAAGATCAATGCTTTGCCGGAGAGCCCTAATGAAGTTGCCGAGCGTATGATGATGATCGAACGTTTGGGAGGAGTACTTAAATATTCGGATGTGGCCGACCGTGTATTTCGTAGCAATCTTTTGATGATTGATTTGCATTTCCCGCGTGTACTGACAGAGATGGTTCGTATTATGCACCTTGACGGCATATCGCGTGTGAGTGAGTTGACGGAGATTATCAAACAAATGAATCCGCTGAAGATCAAGGATGAGCTGATAAACAAGCATAAGTTCTATGAATTTAAAATAAAGCAATTTCTGATGGCACTGGCATTGGGAATGCGTCCTGCAAAGATTTATACCGGGCTGGATTCGGCAGTGGAAGGTATTCTGCTGGTAGATGGTAATGGAGATGTGCTTTGCTACCATAAATCCGAGAAACAAGTGATGGAAGATTTCTTGTTTCTGAATACTCGCTTCGAAAAAGGATCTTTGGAGAAGGATAAATACGGATTTTTGGAGAGGGAGAATGGGGTCTATTATTTCAAACTAAACGCAAAGATCGGATTGGTCAAACGGTAGGAAAAAGTACAAAGTATTGAGACTGTCAAACTAATAATGATGATATACTTATATAAAACACTTGTCGCCCATGAAAACAAATGAAGTTTTAGAAAACATCAAGGCGCGCCGTAGCGTGCGTGCTTATACGGAGCAACAAGTTCCGGAAGAAGATTTGCGGACAATCCTGGAGGCTGCAACGTATGCTCCGAGTGGAATGCATTTGGAAACATGGCATTTCACTGCTATTCAGAATGTCAGTAAACTGGCAGAACTAAATGAACGCATAAAAGGAGCTTTTGCTAAAAGTGATGATGTCCGTTTGCAGGAACGTGCCCGCAATAAGGCTTATTGCTGTTACTATCATGCCCCGACTTTGGTAATCGTTTCTAACGAACCTACTCAATGGTGGGCGGGTATGGATTGCGCTTGTGCAATAGAGAATATGTTTTTGGCTGCACAGTCTTTGGGTATCGGCTCTTGTTGGATCAATCAGTTAGGTACGACTTGTGATGATCCCGGAGTACGTGAATTTATCACTGCATTGGGAGTACCGGTTAGTCATAAAGTATACGGCTGTGTCGCGTTAGGATATGGCGATCCGAAGATTCCAATGAAAGAGAAGAAGGTAAAAGCGGATACTGTAACTATTGTTAAGTAGAAATCATACTTTCAGATTTACACTTGGACTTATTTTCTATGTCACAAAGCATAAGCCTTGGGGAAATCAATGTTTCTCCAAGGCTTCAGTTTGTTTGCCCCTTGGCTTATAGAAATAAGCCCACGCCTCAAGGAATGTGAGCCCCGGGCTTACTCAAAGGTATCATAGCGAGTGGGTAGCAACTTACGGTCTCCCAATGTGTTGTCTACACGTGCTACATTTGCCCAGAATTTATTATCGCGTACACTCTCTATCGGATAAGCTGCCTTCTCACGTGTGTAGGAATGTTCCCAACGGTCATTCACAACCTCGTATTCCGGATGCGGCGCGTTAGCCAATACATTATCGTTCTTGTCCGCTTCGCCATTCTTCACTTCCTGAATCTCTTTCCAGATATTCAGCATGACAGCTACGAAGTTATCCAATTCCGCCAAACTCTCGCTTTCCGTAGGTTCAATCATCAATGTGCCGTGAACAGGGAATGAGAGGGTAGGGGCATGATAACCGTAGTCCATCAAACGCTTGGCGATGTCATTTTCGGAGATACCGGTCTCTTCGTACACTTTGCGGCATTCCAGAATCATCTCATGACCAACAAAACCATTTGCTCCACGATAGACAATGCCGTATGTATCTTTCAGACAGGCAGCCAGATAGTTGGCGTTCAAGATCGCTATTTTAGTAGCTTGGGTGAGTCCTTCCGTACCCATCATCCGGATATATCCGTATGTAATGGGGAGAATACCCGCACTACCGAACGGAGCGGACGATACCTGATTCTGTGTATTGCCGAAGATACCGTGTCCGGGCAGGAAAGGAACCAGATGTTCTGCTACGCAGATAGGGCCTACTCCCGGACCTCCGCCACCGTGTGGTGAGGCGAATGTCTTATGAAGATTCAAGTGGCAGACATCCGCGCCGATGAATCCCGGATTAGTCAATCCCACTTGCGCGTTCATATTGGCTCCATCCATATATACTTGCGCTCCGCAAGCATGGATAATGTCGCAGATCTCTTTTATTTCCGTTTCAAATATACCGTGGGTGGAGGGATAAGTGATCATCAGCGCAGCCAATTCCTCCTTGTTCTCTTCGGCTTTGGTACGTAAGTCATCCATCTTCACATTTCCGTACTCGTCGCACGCGCAGGTGATTGTTGTAAATCCCGCCTGGATAGCCGATGCAGGATTCGTTCCATGAGCCGATGCGGGTATCAATATCTTGTTCCGGTGTCCTTGACCTATACTTTCCAGATAGGCACGAATAACGCGAAGGCCCGTATATTCTCCCGCAGCCCCCGAATTCGGTTGTAGGCTGACACCGGCGAAGCCGGTAATAATCTTCAAGTCGTCACTCAAATTCCTTATAAGTTCACGATACCCTTCCGCCTGGTCTTCCGGAACTAACGGATGCATTCCCATAAACTCGGAACGGCTTAAAGGCAACATTTCTGCGGCTGCATTCAGCTTCATGGTGCATGATCCGAGAGAGATCATGGATTGCGCCAATGAGATATCCTTTCGATCCAAGCGTTTGATATAACGCATCATTTCCGTTTCCGTATGATATTTTCTGAACACTTCATGGGTAAGGAAAGGAGTCGTACGTTTCAAGGCTTTGCTGATCGTACTTCTTTCCGGGATGTCGTCTACCTTCTGATAGTCCTTTCCGGAGGCAATGGCGAAAATGGAAAGCAGCACATTAACGGCTGCAATGTCCGTTGTTTCGTCAATACTGAAACCTACGTCTCCGTTCTCGTAATACCTCAGATTAACTTCCTTGCTAAGAGCAATCGTGCGAATCTGTTGTGCGGAAACGTGTTCGGGCAATTCAAAACGCAGTGTGTCGAAATATTGTGCATTTACTTGCGTGTAACCGAATTTCTTCAGTTGCTTGTCGAGAAACACTGTGATACTGTGGATGCGGGAGGCAATGGTCGAAATTCCTTCCTGTCCGTGGTAGACTGCATAGAAGCCTGCCATTGTGGCCAGCAGAGCCTGTGCCGTGCATATATTTGAGGTCGCTTTTTCACGTTTGATGTGCTGTTCGCGAGTCTGCAATGCCATCCGGTAACAGAGTTTTCCATATTTATCTTTAGACCATCCGATGATTCGTCCCGGCATATTCCGCTTATACTCATCCCGTGTGGCGAAGTAGGCTGCAGACGGACCGCCATAGAACATGGGTGTACCTAAACGTTGCGTTGTTCCAAACACGATGTCCGCTCCCCATTCTCCCGGAGGAGTCAGCAGGGCAAGGCTCAGAATATCGGCAGCAACAGCCACTTTGCATTCTGCCGTATGCGCTTTCTCTGTGAATGCGGCATAGTCTTCCACATTTCCGTTGGAATTGGGATATTGCAAGAGGCAGGCGAATATTTCCGGTGAAGGTTCGAACTCTTTATATTTGCCGACACGCAGTTCGATACCTTGAGGAACGGCACGTGTTGTCATAACAGCCAATGTCTGCGGGAAAATATTTTCGTCCACAAAGACTACATTGGCGCCGGACTTTTGTTGTGCGCGTGAGCGGAGGGCATACATCATACTTACGGCTTCGGCAGCGGCAGTACCTTCGTCGAGCAATGAGCAGTTGGCTAGCGGCATGGCGGTGAGGTCACATACGGCAGTCTGAAAGTTCATCAGTGCTTCCAGACGTCCCTGTGATACTTCCGTCTGATAAGGAGTATAAGAGGTGTACCACACCGGATTCTCGAATACATTCCGTTGAATGACGGCAGGAGTAATCGTATTATACCAACCCAATCCAATATAGGTCGTATAAAGTTTGTTTTTACCAGCCAATGTGGCTATGTGTTTTCCAAATTCGTATTCCGTCAACGGACTAGTCAATGCAAGCGGTTCTTTCAGCCGGATATTGGCAGGAATTGTTTTGTCAATAAGTTCGTCTAATGATTCTACACCAATCTTGCGAAGCATTACGGCTGTGTCTTGTTCATTGATGCCGATGTGACGGCTAGCTAACAAATCGGTTTTCATAATTTGTGGGGGATTATATTTTATCTAAAAAAAGGGTTTTCTGCTTTTTCCATTCCGATGGTCGTAGGAGCACCGTGTCCCGGATATACGACGGTTTCGTTAGGGAGTACGAACAGACGGCTGCAAATGTGCTCTATCAGTTCGTCGAAGTTACCTCCTGTAAGGTCTGCACGTCCGATACTGCCTTGAAACAGGACATCACCGGAAAACATACAGTTCTCTTCTTTGCAATAGTACACCAGACTGCCGGGAGAATGGCCGGGCACATGGATTGCTTCCAGTTGGGTATGTCCGAAGGTGATAATATCTCCATCATGCAAGTATTTGCCCAATGGCACAGGGGCTTCCTGCAACTGAAAACCAAACATCCTACTTTGCTTCGGTGCTTCGTCGATCCAATATTCATCCGCTTTGTTTGCTTCTGCCGACAGACCGAACTCTTTGAGCATGAACGGGTTTCCGAAAATGTGATCCAAGTGTAGATGAGTATTCAGCAGATGTTTCACGTTCAGTTCATTTGATAGAATGAATTTTTTTAGTACCTGCTTTTCTTCTTCGTAAAAGCAGCCCGGATCGATTACAACCGCTTCCTTTGTTTCATCCCATAAAACATAACAGTTTACGGGAAACATATTAAACTCAAATCTCTTTATTTTCATGGTTCTCTATGATTTATCTTATATATCAAGCATATAGTTTCTAAATCGGAACATATACCACTTTTTTGGTTTCAAAGAACTCTTCCTTAAAATTGTCACTTAGGTTGTGAATGACCGTCTTATGTTTGAAAGGCATTGTTTCGTGTTCCAGCTCACCGCCTTTAAGGCAGATCAATCCGTTTGGCAACGCATTCTGCTGTTTGGAAGAAATGTTTTTCTTGATAATCTTTATCAGATCCGCCAGAGGCATGACTGCACGGCTGACAACGAAATCGAACATTCTCTTCTCTTCTTCGGCACGGGCATGGCGGAAAGTGACATTTTTCAATCCGATGGCATTTGCCACTTCAGTGGCTACGCGCACTTTCTTACCGATACTGTCAACCAGATGAAATTGGGTTTCCGGAAATAATATTGCTAAAGGAATGCCCGGAAAACCTCCGCCCGTACCTAAATCCATAACACTGGTGCCGGGACGGAATTGAATTACTTTTGCAATGCCTAACGAATGGAGCACATGATGTTCATATAAATTCTCGATATCCTTACGGGAGATAACGTTGATTTTTGAATTCCAGTCGATGTAGAGGTCATATAGAGCTGCAAATTGTTTACGCTGCTCTTCTGTCAGATCAGGAAAATATTTCAGTATGATTTCCACTGCTGTTTCGTTTTTTATGAAGTTTAATCTTTTAGTTCTCCCAGAATCGGGTTACTGCCTAATAAATGCTCCATCATCGGGAACGGCACGGTCACTTTCACAGGACCCATAGCGTATGGAGTGATATCGTAGACATTGTAATAGAAAGTTACCCCTTCTTTACTTAAATAGAAATTTTCGGTTGGAGTGATGTCTCCGGTAGAAGCATAGCCCATGTCTTCCAATGCTTCGTGAGTCGTCACTTTATTATCAGCCATGAGCTGGTTCCATATTAAGTCGGTCAGCGCATCTTTATATTCTCCTACGAAGATGTCATCGAGACGGAGCGGACGCATCAGTGTGAGGTCCATATTCAGATAGGTAGTCATGTAAATGCCGTGTGCGCCTCCGGTATATTCGTTATAGTCGATGCGATATACAAGCAAGTCCTTTTCATATAGTTGTACATGGCTTTCTATACCTTTATAATATGAATACCAGGCACCGATGGTGGATTCGTCCTCTTTGTCTTTTTCGTCTTCGGCATACATCGGTTCCAGATCACGGCGATATTCGTTGACATAATTCTCTGTATATTGCTTTATAACCTCCTCCGGCTTTTCTCCGATATACTTGTCGCCGAAACAAGCGGATATGAAATAGGCATTCAGACTGTCTTTCAGCATATCATCCGTTGACTTGTCGGAATAGGTGAAATTGATGATGATGTTACATGCCGGTTTGGCTGTATCATTAAAGAGGTGTACCGTCTCATTTACCCGGATACTATCGAACTGTAACGCACCAGTGTTTTTGTTCATCTTGTCATGACAAGAAAAGAAAAAGCCGCTTACTGAAAGTATAATAGCAAGCAAACTGACATATTGTTTTTTCATACTCGTTTTTTCTATAAATTCTACATTTGTTCTATCATTCACTATTGACAAATATAGATGAAATTCATGAATCGGACGAATAAAAACAGAAAAATATTCAGGTATTCGCTCTTTCGGTAAGTTGCTTTTCTTGTAGAGTGCGGGAATTAGGCTTAGTGGTTGCAGACTTTACTTATGTCTACTGTAAACCCATTTTCTACCGGCATGAATTTTCCTTTCTTCTTCAGAAATTCGATGAGGGTATCCACATCCATATCTTCTGCCGAACAGGCATAGAAATGTTGTTGCTCACCGAACTTTTGAATGATTGCTTCCCGTAATGATGCTTCCGAGTAGCTATTGCCTTCCATCATGCGGAGGATTTCATGAGCATGTAATTGTTCCATAATCTTTTTTCTGCAAAGATAAGGCAGAGATTGCCCGGAGGTTGTAACATATGTGACAATGTTATATTAATATTCATTGAAAATTGAAAATAACCATTTCGCCATGTGTCCCTATTCTGAAGGGTGGTCCCCATAGAGACAATCCGGAAGATACATATATATGCGTGTTTCCCCATTGGCGATAACCGTGGCTTTGCTCGAATATATAATCAGTCACCCAATTGATAGGCCATGTTTGTCCGTGGTGTGTATGCCCGCTGAATTGCAAGTCGATGCCGGCAGCTTCCGTTTCTTTCAGGTTAAAAGGTTGATGATCCAATAATATACCGGTACACGGGGCAAAAGGATATATCGGAATACGTTTTAATTTAGCTAGGAATAGTGAGTAAAAACAGGAAATAGCGAACAAAGAAACTTGAAAAAGAAAAAAAGAGAGGTAATCAAAAGACTGATAAGAAGTAATTGAACAAATACCTGTGTTAGCTTGTTTCTATAAATAAACAATGGTTCTTTCCCGACTCCTTTTAAGGAGTCGGGAAAGGCGTAAACTATAATTATATGGGTAACACAATAAAGAAGGCATTTCCTGTACTTAATATGCACTGTGCAGGATGTGCTAATAATGTAGAAAAAACAGTGAAAAAAATGCCGGGAGTTATCGAGGCTTCCGTTAATTTTGCTACCAATACGTTGACCGTTTCTTATGAGAAGGATCAGCTGACTCCCGGAGAAATCCGTGCGGCTGTGCTTGCGGCAGGTTATGACCTGATTGTGGAAGAAGCCCACAGGGAGGAACGCCGGGAAGAGGAGCAGCATAAGCGCTACACTCGTTTGACGTGGAAAGTGATTGGGGCTTGGATTTTGGTAGTACCGTTGCTGGTATTTTCCATGATACTGATGCATGTACCATACTCTAATGAGATTCAGATGGTACTTGCTATCCCTGTCATGGTCTTTTTCGGAGGTGGTTTCTTTACCGGAGCTTGGAAACAGGCTAAACTGGGACGGAGCAATATGGATACACTGGTTGCACTTAGTACTTCCATTGCTTTTCTGTTCAGTCTGTTCAATACGTTCTTCCCCGAATTTTGGTATGCTCGTGGATTGGAACCGCACGTCTATTATGAGGCTTCTGCGGTGATTATCGCTTTCGTTCTTACCGGAAAATTGATGGAGGAGCGTGCTAAAGGCAATACCTCGACTGCTATTCGCAAGTTGATGGGAATGCAGCCTAAAGTTGCCCGGGTTCTGCGCAATGGAGCGGAAGAGGAGATTCTGATCGAGAACCTCCAGATAGGTGATATGGTTGTTGTACGTCCGGGAGAACAGATACCGGTGGACGGTCAGCTTTCCGAAGGCGATTCGTATGTTGACGAAAGTATGATTAGCGGTGAACCGGTTCCGGTAGAAAAGAAGAAAGGCGATAAAGTCTTGGCAGGAACGATCAACCAGCGTGGCTCGTTCATCATATATGCCACACAGGTAGGTAGTGAAACGGTGCTTGCCCGCATCATTTCCATGGTGCAGGAAGCACAGGGCAGCAAAGCTCCCGTGCAACGTATTGTCGACCGCATTACCGGAATTTTCGTACCTGTCGTATTGGGGATTGCTATCCTGACATTTGTTTTATGGGTTGCCATCGGTGGCAGTGAATATATCTCTTATGGTATTCTGTCGGCTGTTTCTGTCCTTGTCATTGCTTGTCCGTGTGCTTTGGGACTTGCTACGCCTACTGCATTGATGGTGGGAATAGGCAAAGCTGCCAGCCAGCATATTCTGATTAAAGACGCGGTAGCTTTGGAACAAATGCGTAAAGTGGATGTCGTTGTACTGGATAAAACCGGGACATTGACCGAAGGACACCCTACTGCTACCGGATGGTTATGGGCACAATCGCAGGAACCTCATTTCAAAGATGTGCTTTTAGCTGCGGAAATGAGATCGGAACATCCGCTTGCCGGTGCTATCGTGTCTGCTCTTCAGAACGAGGAGAAGGTAAAACCCGCTGCATTGGACAGCTTCGAGAGTATTACGGGAAAAGGAATCAAGGTCTCTTATGAGGGAGATACCTATTGGGTAGGTAGTCATAAACTCCTAAAAGATTTCAGTGCGACAGTAAATGATGTGATGGCTGAAATGCTGGTTCGCTATGAATCGGATGGCAATGGTATCATCTACTTTGGACGTGAAAATGAATTATTGGCTATCATTGCTGTTTCTGACCCGATAAAGGCTACTTCTGCCGAAGCGGTAAAAGAACTGAAACGTCAAGGTATTGACATCTGTATGTTGACGGGTGACGGGCAGCGGACGGCATTAGCTGTTTCTTCCCGTTTAGGGATTGAACGTTTTGTCGCTGACGCTTTGCCGGACGATAAGGCCGAGTTTGTGCGTGAGCTTCAAATGCAGGGAAAGAAAGTCGCTATGGTAGGAGATGGTGTCAACGATTCGCAGGCTTTGGCACTGGCTGACGTGAGCATTGCCATGGGGAAAGGAACTGATATTGCTATGGACGTAGCTATGGTAACTTTGATGACATCGGATTTATTGCTGCTTCCTAAAGCTTTTCAGTTGTCAAAGCAGACAGTCAAACTGATTCATCAGAATCTTTTCTGGGCGTTTATTTATAATCTGATCGGCATTCCTATTGCTGCCGGTATCTTGTTTCCATTGAACGGTTTGTTATTGAATCCGATGTTGGCAAGTGCTGCAATGGCCTTCTCCAGTGTGAGTGTAGTGCTCAATTCATTGAGCTTGGGAAGAAAATGAGTAAGCGACTGTAAAAAGAAAACAAACTGTAAGTAAATAATAAACGGTGAATACTTTGCGGATCATGCGCAAACTTGTTCACCGTTCGTTTTTGGGGATTCGTTGTTTATAATTTTATCCTCTTATCGCTCTTCACAGGAATTATCTGTTTCTGAATTCTAGTGGTGTCATTCCTACGTACCGCCTGAAATACTTGCCAAAGAATGAGGCGCTGGGGAAATTTAGAGAATAAGCTATCTCTTGA
Organism: uncultured Bacteroides sp.; assembly: GCA_900556625.1. GTDB lineage: Bacteria > Bacteroidota > Bacteroidia > Bacteroidales > Bacteroidaceae > Bacteroides. The sequence goes on from USPQ01000005.1 coordinate 57,714, forward strand.
ATAGTCATATTAGTTCCTTTCAGTTTCGCTTTGGCGTCCATGACCACAATATACGCAATGGTATCCAACACGCTTTTGCCTGTCACTTGTTTTACGGTTGTACTTAGATGTTGAAGCGATATTCCTAGTTTATCTGCGTAGAATTGTGCACGACGTTCATCTTTATAATTCTCGGTGATGGCTTGAATCAATTCCCGGCAAATTTCCTTTTTACGGTTCGAACTATTGTTTTCACCCGGAAATTTACGATATATCAACCGTATGCTTGTCAAGATAGTCTGAAGAGATAATTCAACCAATTCAGAATCCATTTCAAAGTTTTCATTACAACTGACACGCGATAATAGAGCAAAATAGTCTTTCAGATAGCTGGCTACTTCTTCATTGAGAGGGATTACCGGCTGTTCTATCAGTTTTGGATATTCATTACCGATGTTTTTCATCAGATTGATTCGTTCGGCACAATAGGCGGAGAAACCGGCAAAGCAGAGGCATACTTTTTCTGTTTTCTCCCGAAATTGGATGATTGTTCCCGGTAACAATGTTATCAGGTCATTAGGACGAATTTCATAATCAAGCAGATTGATGGAGGCTTTCATCGAACCTTCGGTGCAGATGGCAACAATACATGCCTGCAACCGACACGATTGCTTATAAATATTGAGAATGTCTTCCGTAACATTCGTCCATGCTAATACTTCGGTAGGCAAGTCTACCTGTGGGAAGTCCATTTTCATAGTTGTGTTTGTTATATTTACAGTGCAAAAGTACATATTTTCTTTTTATTTCTTACCTTTGTTTTTATGAAAACAACTTTTATCGATTGGAATTTAATACCGTATGCCGAAGCATGGCAACGGCAGGCGGAGTGGTTTGACGGTGTAGTTCGGGCAAAAGCCCAGAGTGAAGTCTATGAGAACCTCATTATTATGTGTGAGCATCCGCACGTTTATACATTGGGGCGCAGTGGAAAAGAAAATAATATGTTGCTGAGTGATGAGCAGCTGAAGGCGATTGGCGCTACTCTTTATCATATAGATCGGGGAGGGGACATCACTTATCATGGTCCCGGACAGTTGGTGTGTTATCCGATATTGAATTTGGATGAATTTGCATTAGGACTAAAGGAATATGTTCATTTGTTGGAAGAAGCGGTGATACGTGTATGTGCATCTTATGACATTGAAGCGGGGAGGTTGGAGAAAGCTACAGGCGTATGGTTGGAAGGTGATACCCCTCGTGCCCGTAAGATTTGTGCGATAGGAGTAAGGAGCAGTCATTATGTTACAATGCACGGGTTGGCATTGAATGTAAATACGGATTTACGGTATTTCAGTTATATTCACCCTTGCGGGTTTATTGATAAAGGCGTCACTTCTCTTCGTCAGGAATTGAAACGTGAGATACCTATGGACGAAGTGAAGCAGCGCCTTGAAAATGAATTTAGAAAACTACTCCGAATCCCAGTTGCCAAGTTTGGTGCATAAGGCAATCCTTATCGGCCAGTGCATAAGAGAAATCGACGCGCATTGGCCAGAAATTAATTCCACAACCCAGCGTACCATAGTTACCTATTCCTTTATCATTGTCTCCGAAATGATATCCTGCGCGGACTACTCCATATTTCAGGAAGTTATATTCGGCTCCTATTCCTGCTTGCAAATGCCGGATTTCGGAAGGAAGAAGATAGTTGAAGTCAAGTGCTACTTGCAAACGATTCTCCACGCTGAATGGAAGGTCGACACTACCTCCCAATCCCAATCGTGCAGGCAATTTCTGACCATCCAGCTTTTTGCCCAAGTTGGCGGCTTGGAAACCGATAGACCAAGAAGCCATTCCATCCAGAAGATCCGTATTCCGATAATAGGTGGCACCAAAGTCAAGAGCGACACTGCTCTTGCTATCTGCTTCCTTTGCTACTTTTTCTTGCAGATATCTGAATGTCAATGACAGTGATAAGTTCTTGGCTACATTCCTGAAGTAGGCAGCTTCCAAATCCCATATACGGGGACGGTAATCCATTATTTTAGGATCCTTGAAGTGGCGGAATCCCAAAGCAAATCCATGAATACCTTCTCTTCCGATCCGATAGAAAAGAGATGCGCTGTGCAGCGCACAGTCCTTGTTGATATCAGCGTATGAATAACTAGCGCCCATTGCTTCCTGTGAGAAAGCGATTGTAGAGGCGTTATGAAAGATAGCTGTGCTACCGTTATCGGTGATAGCTAATCCTGTACCTGCCATACCTGCCGATTGGGCATCCGGAGTAAGTTCCAGAAAGTTGGCATTTGCCATTTCTTGTGCTCCCAGCAAAGCGGGGAATAAGCACGAGGCTAGAAGGAAATGTTTAACTCGTTTCATAATTCGTTATTTTTTTAGTGAGACATTCGGACAACACGTATACCTGTCCACGATTTATTATTGTTAAGCATATGATTGAGGGGATCATCACTGACAACTACTTTTCCTAGTGTAGAGGAAGCATGTAGCAGATGCAGTTTCCCTTTTATATATTGCGCTATCCCAACGTGAGCGATGTCCAGTCCGGGAAGTTTCGTTGTGATGGCGATAATATCTCCGTCCATAATCCAGGATAATCCATTTTCCGGTAATTCGCTTTTCGGCAGCCAATGTACGATTTTCCCGGATAATGCTTTCTCGTATTCGGTCATTCGGGTTACGTTTTCCGGAGAATTGGCTAGCTTTTTATATAGTTTTGGGTGAGCGGACATATAAAAGAGGCTTAATTGAAGAGTTTGTACGCTGTTCTCTGCCGTCACATCCGTAAGGAATCCTTGACGGATACCATTCTCGATCCAATCGGAGGTGTAATGCAAACGGGAAGGATATCCGTCGATAATTCCATCTCTGTAGCGTATCTTTTGCAGGTTCTCAGTAAAAGAAGATCCGAGAGCTTGCGCCAGTGTGTATTCTACAAAAGTGAGGCAATCCACTGCATCGGTCCGGATAACCAACTCTTCTTCTCCATCCCGGTCTAGCGTATTGGCCACATATTTGGTTCCCAAATAAGACTTTCCTATTTGCAGCATCGTTCGAGAGTCCTGCGGAGTAAGCTCCGCAGGCTGTTGTTGGGCAAAAGTCATTGCACTTATAAACGATACTATGACGGATAAAAGTCTCCTCATGTTTGCTTATTTAATTTTCATTGAGGCTTTGATAAAATAGAGAATCAGCAGGGCGTATGCTCCTAATGCCAACACTTCCGACCAAGTATTGTTCAGCCATGCTTCGTTCACCAAGTTGATTCCACCGAAGCGCATCGCGGCACTGATAACTCCCATTAACGCGCCACCGGCAATGAAACCGGAAGCCAGCAATGTTCCTTTTTCTCCTCTTTCCGTATTGATAGTCGAATCTTTGCTGCGGCTGGTCACAAACCAATTGACAGCTCCGCCTACAACCAACGGCACATTCAGTTCCAATGGAATAAACATACCTAGTGCGAAAGCTAATGCAGGAATCTTGCAAAGAGTCAGAATAATCGCTAAGACAGCACCGATGCCATATAATAACCAGGGTGCGCCTACACCACTCATCAACGGTTCGATAACAGCAGCCATCGCATTTGCCTGTGGAGCAGCTAATGCTCCGCTCGTAAATCCATATGTCTTATTCAGGATAATCATTACACCGCCTACAGTTGCAGCCGATACAATTGTTCCCAAGAACTTCCAGGTCTCCTGTTTGGCAGGGGTACTTCCCAACCAATAACCGATTTTCAAGTCGGTAATGAAACCTCCGGCCATTGAAAGCGCAGTACATACCACACCGCCCATCACTAATGCTGCAACCATGCCTGAAGGGCCTTTCAGTCCTACGGCTACCATCACTACAGAAGCCAGAATCAGTGTCATCAATGTCATACCCGATACGGGATTTGTACCGACAATTGCAATCGCATTGGCGGCTACCGTAGTGAACAGGAAAGAAATGCCGGCAACTAGAAGAATCGCTACCAATGTGTGTAGCAGATTTCCTTGCATTACATCAAAGTAGAAAAACAGTACGATGAGTATCAAAGTGATGATAGAACCGATTGCAATAATCTTCATCGAGAGATCCCGTTGTGTACGGATGATGTTTTTCTCTACATTGCCTTTACCGCCCATCTCTTTGGCAGCCAGCCCAACTGCGCTTTTAATGATTCCCCATGAACGGATGATACCAATGACACCTGCCATAGCAATACCGCCGATACCAATGCTCTTAGCGTAATATTTGAATATTTCTTCCGGACTCATCATTCCTACAGTGGATGTAATCTCCGGATTCCATGCATTCAGCACACTGTCTCCCCAAATAGCGGACATGCCCGGAATGATAATCCACCATACAGCCAATGAACCGGCGCAGATGATGGAAGCATATTTTAATCCGACTATATAACCTAATCCCAATACGGCAGCTCCGGTATTTACCTTGAATATCAGTTTGGCTTTTTCCGCCAGCATTTCTCCGGCACTGCACACACGGGTCGTAAAATTCTCATTCCACCAACCGAATGTGGCTACGATAAAGTCATATAGTCCACCAATCATTCCCGCTATCAGCAAGGGTTTGGCTTGGCTTCCGCCTTTTTCTCCGGAGATCAATACCTGTGTGGTAGCTGTCGCTTCAGGGAAAGGGTATTTGCCATGCATATCACTTACGAAATATTTCCGGAAAGGAATCAGGAACAGAATTCCCAGTACACCACCCAGCAGGGAACTGATGAATACCTGCATGAAAGTAACTGTCATCTCTGGATATTTTGCCTGAAGGATATAAAGAGCAGGAAGTGTGAAGATCGCTCCGGCCACAATCACTCCGGAACAAGCTCCGATAGACTGGATAATAACATTTTCTCCTAACGCATTTTTTCTTTTGGCAGCTCCGGAGACTCCTACAGCAATAATGGCGATAGGAATAGCCGCCTCGAATACTTGGCCTACCTTTAATCCCAGATAGGCTGCGGCGGCTGAGAAGAGGATTGCCATAGCAATACCCCATGCTACCGACCAGAAGTTAACTTCCGGATAGTTTTTTGAGGGACTCATCAACGGGTTGTATACTTCCCCCGGTTTCAATTCTCTAAACGCATTCTCGGGCAACCCGGTGAATTTGTCTTCTTCTTGTTTCATAGTTTTATAATTTGCTAATGTGTCAATTTACGTTTCCGTCTTCAAAGTAAACAAAAAAAAAGGAGAACCGAAAGATTCTCCTTTATGTAATAGCCTAAAATTTTTTATTTAGCGTCTTTTGCTACCATATCGCCCTCAATATACAATCTTACCATCTCTGTTTTGGCGTTGGTACGCAAAGTGATTGATTTCTTGAAATGTCCCGGATATTTGCCTGTTCCGTTATAAGTCACTTTGATTGTACCTTTTTTGCCCGGCATGATAGGTTCTTTCGTATATTCGGGTACAGTACATCCGCATGAAGCTACCGCCTGGTGGATTACCAAAGGAGCGTCACCGATATTAGTAAAGGTAAATGTACAACTAACTACCGGACTGTTTTCTGAGAACTTGCCGAAGTCGTGAGTTGTTTTGTCAAACTTAATATCTGCATTGGTTTGAGCAAATGCAAAACTTACCCCCATTACTAACAAAGTCATAAAAAAAAGTATCTTTTTCATTTTTCCTTCTCTTTTTTGATTACAAGTGCCAAAGGTAATGCTTTTTCCCTTAAAATATACTTTATAGAGTGCGAAATAGTATTAAACGGCTTGTATTTGCTATTTGGCAAGCTCGAATCCAAGCATCATTCCGTCATAGTTATCGGCCAGAGAACTAACGGTTTTGAGTGCGGTACTGTTGCTTTTACTACCGATAAACGCCATTAATTTTAGCAATTTATCCGAGTTGAATAACAATTCCAGTGAATTAGAACTGCAATTCACTTTAGCGTGCAGGTTCAGCAATCGCAAATATTTCAAGTCCACTTGTTTGGTGGAAGCATTGTAGGAGTAAGTTCCTTTCAATGTTTTCTTTCCCACTGTGCTGGTGAAAGTACTGTCTGCATTGAACGTGAAACTCATTTGCCCGTCCTTAATGCCAATCTTGCTCAACTGCTCGTTCAACTTGTTTTCCGCCATTGTCGCTGCGGCTGCACCTCCTGCTTTCATCAGCAGATTATCCGATTCGAACTCGACGGCTGAGCTTTTGTAACTCCATGTTCCAGTCATGTCGATCGTCTCAGTGTTTCCTGTAATGGCGTTCACAACTTTTGAGATGTTGTCCTTATTCAACAAGTCCGCCCATGATTGTGCCTGGCTGTTAGTTGCCGTCAGCATAAATACCACCATCAAGGTAGCAGATAAAAAATTCTTCTTCATTTTCATTTTATATTGAGATCTTTGTTTATGCTTTCTATATAATCAAGTATTTCTGTCCGTCCGGTGCGGTTTTCCGAAGAAGAAATAAAGTAGGGAGGGAGTTCTTCCCATTGTTTGCTCAGTTCACGGAGATAAGCATTGATATTCATCTTCAATCGTCCGCTTTTCAGTTTATCGGCTTTGGTGAAAATGATAGAAAAAGGAATGCCGTTTTCCCCCAGCCATTCCATGAATTCGAGATCAATCTTTTGAGGTTCCAAGCGACTGTCTATTAATAAAAAAAGGTTTGTCATCTGCTCCCGTTCAAGAATATAATCCTCGATTATCGTGCGTATCTGGTCTTTCCCTTTCTGACCGCGACGGGCATAGCCATATCCCGGAAGATCGACAAGATACCAGTTTTTATTAATCAGGAAATGGTTGATAAGCATAGTTTTTCCCGGAGTGGCAGAAGTCATAGCCAATCCCTTGCGGGCGGTCAACATATTGATAAGACTCGATTTTCCTACATTAGAACGACCGATGAAAGCATATTCGGGAAAAGTGCCTGCCGGACATTTCTTCACGTCTGTGTTGCTAATCACAAATTCTGCGCTTGTTATTTCCATTTTCTAGTCATTTGTTTCTTTGACATCAATATTAGCCCTGCAAAGGTAAGTGTTCCATTTAACATTAGCAATTCATAACCGAATTTATATCCGGTTTCTTTTCCAATCCACCAATCGGCGAGGTAACAGAGTAGGGGTGAAAGGATAGCTATCAACGGAACCCACCGATCGTTGGTTTGTCTGCGGGTAAAAAGTCCGAAAGCAAACATACCTAATAAGGGACCGTAAGTATAAGAGGCGATGATATAGATCGCGTCAATTACACTCTTATTGTTTAGAGTTTCTACGAGGCAGATGAAGAAAGCCAGTAAGACTGAAAGGGATAAATGTACCTTATTCCTTTTGCGGCGTGCCGTTTCTTCACTGTCTTTTTCCGTATTCAGCAAATCCACGCATACGCTGGTTGTCATGGCCGTCAGTGCGGAGTCCGAGTTGCTGAAAGCGGCTGCGATAATACCGATTGTAAAAAGTATCAGAACGGGTCGTCCCAGATAGCCTTGCGCTGCAAACATGGGTAAAATATCATCATTCATAGCAGGTAATGCCAATTGCATTTGTTCGGCTAATGTAATCAGTAATATTCCCAGACACAAGAATAGAAAGTTTAGCGGAATAAATGAGAATCCGTAACAATACATATTCTTCTGTGCTTCGCGAAGATTACGGCAAGACAGATTCTTTTGCATCATGTCTTGGTCGAGTCCGGTCATTACAATCACGATGAAGATACCGCTAAAGAACTGTTTAAAGAAATTTTGCCGGGATACCCAATCATCCATGACAAAAATTCTGCTGTGTTCATTGTGCTGAATGGTCTGGATAATGCCGTTAAAATCCAGTCCTAATTCTTGAATTGTAAAATAGATAATAAAAATCAGTGCTGCTATCAGACAGAAAGTCTGCAAAGTGTCTGTCCATACAATCGTTTTTATTCCGCTTTTGTGGGTATACACCCATACTAAGGCAACCGATCCGACAGCGATTATCCAAAAGGGAATATGCATCTCCTGAAATACATAAGTGTGGAGAATGAGACAAACCAGATAGAGTTTGGCTGCCGTTCCCAACATACGCGACAATAAAAAGAAAAACGAGCCGGTACGATAGGCGCGCGTTCCGATGCGTGTGCCGAGATAGCCGTATATACTTGTCAAGTTGAGTTTATAGTATAAGGGAAGCAATATATGCGCTACCACCATATATCCGAAGAAAAAGCCGAATACCGTCTGCATATATGTCATATCCATGCCACGCACCATGCCGGGAACAGAAACGAAGGTCACTCCGGAAATAGAGGCGCCGATCATGCCAAAAGAAACCACATACCAAGGAGATTTATTCTCTCCCTTGAAGAACGCTGCATTCGATCCGCCTTTATATCCGGTGATACGGGCTATTAATAATAATACCGCAAAGTAGCATATTATAGTGACAAGTATCATCATATCGACTGCAAAGGTAGTGTTTTTTGTAGGTATTATAACAATAATCTGTATCTTTGCGCCAAAATATCGATAGAACCGTAATTATTATCTATGAATCAACAATATCCTTCCATATTACTCGAAAAGGCGGTCGGTGAATTTTCCAAGTTGCCGGGTATAGGACGTAAAACGGCCATGAGGCTTGTTTTGCATCTGCTTCGTCAGGATACGGCCACCGTAGAGGCTTTCGGAAATTCCATCATGACATTGAAACGAGAGGTGAAGTACTGTAAGGTATGTCATAACATATCTGATACTGAAATTTGCCAGATCTGCGCCAATCCACAACGGGATGCTTCCACTATTTGCGTAGTAGAGAATATCCGCGACGTGATGGCGGTAGAAGCAACCCAGCAATATCGGGGGCTCTATCATGTTTTAGGAGGAGTCATTTCTCCAATGGACGGAGTGGGACCGAGCGACCTTCAGATTGAAAGTCTGGTGCGGCGGGTATCCGAAGGAGGAATTAAGGAGGTAATTCTGGCTTTGAGCACAACGATGGAAGGAGATACTACCAATTTCTATATCTATCGTAAATTGGATAGACTAGGGGTTAAACTGAGTGTGATTGCGCGTGGCATATCCGTTGGAGATGAATTGGAATATGCCGATGAAGTAACTTTGGGGCGTAGTATTGTGAACCGGACTCTTTTCACCGGAACTGTATAATTTAATATTTAGAAATTTAGAACGAACATGGAAGAACAGATAAAACGTGCTGTCAGGAATTTGAATATAGGTTATGTTTTCTTTTGGGTATTTCCGGCTTTTCTGCTTGGAGCAGGGGAGTTCGATCTCTTGCCCGTAGGAAATCTGGTAGATAATGTACAGGCTACTTATTATTTTGAGACTATCGGCATTCTGTTGACGGCACTTTGCGTACCTCTTTCTTTGAAGCTATTCAGCTTGGTGCTCAAAAAGAAAATAGACAATATGACTATCACGCTAGCACTGAAACGTTATGTGCAATGGAGTATTGTCCGATTGGGAATACTTGAAGTTGCCATTGTAGCCAACATCCTATGTTACTATTTGACATTAAGCAGTACCGGCAATCTTTGTATGCTCATTGGCTTGACGGCTTCTCTTTTCTGTCTGCCCAGTGAGAAAAGATTGCGTAACGAACTTCACATCACAAAAGACTAAAGCGCATGAAACAATCTTATCTGACAAACGAGCGCATCTATCTTCGTGCAGTAGAGCCGGAAGATATGGATATTATGTACGAGATGGAGAATGATCCTTCTATGTGGGATATCAGCAATTTCACAGTCCCTTATTCCCGTTATGTACTGCGCCAATATATCGAAGGCTCACAATGTGATGTCTTTGCAGACAAGCAATTACGCTTGATGATTGTGAGTAAATCCGATCATGACATACTAGGCACTATTGATATTACTGATTTTGTTCCGCTCCATTCGCGTGGAGAGGTCGGTATTGCCGTGCATAAAAACTATCGTCGGCAAGGCTATGCAACCGATGCGCTGAAGCTACTTTGCGAATATGCTTTCGGTTTTCTGTCCTTGAAGCAGCTCTATGCACACGTGGCAGTGGACAACGAGGTCTGTCTGAAGCTATTTGCATCGTGTGGCTTTACCCAATGCGGACTCTTAAAGAACTGGTTACAGGTAGAGGGATGCTATAAAGATGCCGTACTTCTTCAATGTCTGAATCCCCGAAAATAACTGAATTCCTATAAGATAGGTAATGAAAGCCTAAATGTCAGTTCAGCGTAGGCACTTGTGGAAAACGTGACCACGTTTCATACTTGCTGCCTAGCTTTTCCAAAGCCTCTTTCCACATATCTTTGGTGTCGTTTCTCATCAGATATGAGTTCTCTTCTTTGGATACCAGCCATGTGTTTTCCTTTATCTCACTATGTAACTGATTGCTTTCCCAACCGGAATATCCCAAGAAAAAGCGGATACATTCATTCACTTTATTCCCTTGCAATATATATTTCTTTATTTCTTCAAAATCACCGTTTAGGAAAAGCCCCTTACTGACAGGGATAGAGCCGGGAATTTTCTCTAGAGTATGGAGGTAGAATAAAGTATCAGTCGCTACAGGACCACCCTTGTAGAGAGGTATTTCATCCAAATACTTAAATTCCGTGATAACATCGTTGAGAAGCAGTGGCAATTGTTTATTGATGACCAATCCCATAGTTCCTTCCTCCGTATGATCGACCAGTAGAATTACGGATCTGCCAAACGTTGCATCGCGTAAAAAAGGTTCGGATATCAAAATCTTTCCTCTTGACGGCAATACATTATTCGATTGAATCTTAAATATGTCCAGGTTGATATTCATGCCCCTAAATTAATAAAAAAAACGGAATAATTATCGTTATTTCCGTTTTTTTTGATTTAGCAGGGTGCTTTTATGGATGTCTTACCGCAAACGTCAGGCTACCGGATGATTTTCTGCAAATAATCTCATTCTTTCATCAAGTTGTGCATATTGATGATCTTTAATAAAAGAGGTACACGCGCGCAAACCTTCCTGATGACTTCCGGTAGTCACTAATGAGATAGCGCTTACACCGTAGTACATCAGCTCCTTGGCAAGCTCACCGCTAGTCATTCCCGGATATCCGATTGTGAAATAAAATCCGTCTGCAATAGGATCACCCAAGTCATTGTCATATACCAGATGGAACCCGTGATGCAGGAAGATATCTTTCAACTTCTTCGCTCTTTCACCATATATTTTCACTTCATTGAGGAAATTGTATTGTCCTTCATTAGCAGCTTTCAGCATGGCAGCCATAGCGAACTGTGCAGAATGACTCGTTCCGGAAGAAAGTGCATAGAGCACCCGATGAATGAAGACGGTCCCGAAAGTTCCGCCGCCGTACCGTTTTGTCAGTCCCGGATAACTTCTGTGATATAACTTGTCGGAAATACAACTTACACCGATACGTTGTCCGGCATAGCTGAACGCTTTCGAACCGGAAATCAACAAGACATAATTATCCGTATAATGAGCTACCGACGGCTGGTAAGGAGCCTGATACGGCTTGCTCAAATCCTGACGGAAGTCCATTGCGAAATAGGCCAGATCTTCCAGTACAATCACATCATATTGCGTAGCCAGTTCACCGATAATCCTCAACTCTTCATCTTTCAAGCAGATCCAACTAGGATTATTGGGGTTTGAGTAGATGATTGCAGATATATTGCCTTTCTTCAAATAACTCTCCAATTTTTCTTTCAATTTGTCGCCTCGGTAATCGTATACATCGAATGTCTCGTATTTCTGCCCCATCACAACCAACTGCTGCTTCTGCACCGGAAAACCGGGATCGATAAACAGAATCGTATCTTTCTTTTCATCACATTGGCTGCAAGTGAGGAAAGAAGCGAATGTGCCTTGCATAGAACCGGTAACAGGTACACAGCCTTCCGGGCTTAAATCCACATTAATAAATGCCTTGATAAAGTTAGAAGCCTCCTTTTTCAATTCGGGCAGTCCGTTAATGTCCGGATATAGGCTGGCTATCCCTTTTTGTAACGCTTCAACCTCTGCTTTCACCCCAACGGCAGAAGGAGGAAGTCCCGGAACACCCATTTCCATCTTAATAAACTCAACCCCTGATGCGGCTTCCGCTTTTGAAGCAATAGCTTTCACTTCACGAATGGTTGCTTTAGAAAAATCGACAA
>USPQ01000006.1 GCA_900556625.1 uncultured Bacteroides sp.
TAGCGAAGAGCACCAAAATGGAAGAAGAAAAATACATGAGGCGTTGCATTGAGCTGGCAAAAAATGGTCTATGTAACGCTGCCCCCAACCCAATGGTAGGGGCTGTCATTGTATGCGACGGACGTATTATCGGCGAAGGTTATCACATTCGTTGTGGAGAAGCGCACGCAGAAGTTAATGCGATTCGTTCCGTCAAAGACGAATCATTATTAAAACGTTCTACTATTTATGTCAGTCTGGAGCCATGTTCCCATTACGGAAAAACGCCACCTTGCGCTGACTTGATTATAGAGAAACAGATTCCACGTATTGTTATCGGTTGCCAGGACCCGTTTTCACAAGTTGCAGGAAGGGGTATCCAAAAACTAAAAGATGCAGGACGGGAAGTAATTGTAGGCGTATTAGAAAGTGAATGCAGACAGTTGATTCGTCGTTTCATCACTTTCAACACGCTTCATCGGCCTTATATTACTCTTAAATGGGCGGAATCTGCCGATCATTTTATTGACTTGGAACGAACGGACGGGCAACCTGTTGTACTCTCCTCTCCTCTGACTTCAATGCTCGTACATAAAAGAAGAGCAGAATCTGTTGCTATCATGGTAGGCAGGCGAACAGCATTACTAGACAATCCTTCTCTGACCGTACGTAACTGGTATGGACGAAATCCGATACGTGTCGTATTAGACCGTACGTTGTCTCTTCCTAATGATTTGCAGCTATTTGACGGCAATGTGCCAACATTAGTCTTTACAGCAAACAAACATCCGGAAGCGAAGAATATCACATATATCACAATCGACTTTAATCACAACCTATTCACTCAGATAATGGAAGAACTCTATCAACGAAAAATACAATCATTACTGGTGGAAGGAGGCAGCCAACTTTTTCAGTCATTTATAGCCAATGAGTTATGGGATGAAATATATATCGAGAAGTGCCCCAACAAGCTATATTCCGGTGTTAAAGCACCTGAAATATGCGATAAATTTAGTTATTCGACAGAAGAACACTTCGGAAGACAGTTTTGGCATTACATTCATCAAGATAAGCTAAAATAGTCCTATTCAGGGAGTTTTACGTCGATAAAATCGACGTTATTATCTATAATTTTATATAAAACTTGCCGGGAATGTTCTTTATCGGAAAAAATGTTTCTATTTTTGCAACTTGTAAATAAACACAATCTTTCAAATGAGAATAAAGTTTTTATCATTTATTGCGAGTTTTTTCATGGTGTCATTCGTTATAACGTCATGTCTTGACGATGATAACAACATCGAATATAGTCCGGACGCGACTATACATGCGTTTGAACTTGATACAACAGGCCTTGGGAAGTATAAATTCACTATTGACCAATTGAAAAGTGAAATCTATAATGAAGATTCACTTCCTGTTCATGCTGATACCATTATTGATAAAATTCTAATAACCAAATTGACTACAGCATCCGGTGTCGTGACAATGAAAGACCAAAGCGGCAAGGATTCTATCATTAACATCGCAGATTCTATTGATCTCAGAAAGCCTATCAAACTTAAAGTATGGTCAACAGAAGCATTGGCCGGCACTTCTCCTGATCAAACAAGAGAATACACGATTAGTGTACGAGTACATAAGCATGATCCGGATTCATTGAGGTGGAATTATGTTGCTAAAATTAGTAATTCTGAGTCCATTAAAGAACAAAAAACAGTCATTTTAGGAGAGAACATTCTTACTTATTCTGTAGTGGATAATGTCCTCAAAGTATATATTGCACAAAAAGGAAACGCAATGTCATGGGTCTCAAACTCTTTGGAAAAGAATCCATTTAAGAATAGTCTTCCTTCTTCAATATTGTCATACAACAATAAATTATATGCAACAACAGCCGATAATAATGACGGTAACGTGTATGAATCTACCAATGGTATAAAATGGGAGACTTCAGGCTTATTTGAAAATGAACATGTAAATCTACTCCTAGCTCCTTTAAGTAATAAAATAACATACATCAAGACAATAAATGAAACAAAAGTTTTTGCTTCTACTAATGAAATAACTTCCAACGCAAAAACAGACCAAGAACTTCAAGTTGTACCAGATGACTTTCCTATTGGAAACATATCTTATACAACTTATACTACAGCAACTGGTCTTGAAGGAATTATGCTCATCGGAGAACATGCTAAACAGCCAATAGCCGGAGATATTGAAGCTATCGTTCCATGGGGATATATGGGCAGTATATGGGTTTCATTCCCACCAAATAACGAAGAGACAAGCTGCCCGGTACTACAAACCCCTACCATTATGTATTATAACAACCAGTTCTATATCTTTGGAGAGAAATTTGAATCATTCTATACCTCAGAAGCAGGTCTTGCATGGAAAAAAGCAAATAAAAAGTTCTCTTTCCCTTATCAGGACTGGAGCGAAGCTGATTTTAAGCCAAGTAAAGAGCAACCGGAATTCAGAGGTAGAGAAACCTATTCCTCTGTATTAGACGACAAGAATGACTATATATATATTCTATTTAGCGGAGGAAGTGCTAGTTTTGAGGAAGAAGTGGAAGATGAGGAAGATGAGGAAAAAAGTAGTAAAGCTACTAAAACACATACCTACACTTATGAATCTGAAGTATGGCGCGGTCGTTTGAACCAGCTATGGTTTGACAAGGATCCGCTAAATGCCGGTAAATAATAAACGTATACGTTTAAAATAAGAAGATGTCCTATATAGAGCAAATAGACAAAACTCGGATCCCCCAACACGTAGCTATTATTATGGATGGCAACGGACGGTGGGCTAAGCAACGGGGAAAAGAACGTACTTACGGTCACCACGCAGGCGCGGAAACAGTGCAGAAAATCACAGAAGACGCTGCACGGTTGGGAATTAAGTATCTGACTTTATACACCTTCTCAACCGAGAACTGGAATCGACCACAGAAAGAAGTGTCGGCTCTGATGAATCTATTGTTAGATTCTATTGAAGAGGAGACATTGATGAAGAATAATCTCCGCTTTCAAGTCATCGGTGATTTCATGAAATTACCTGCTGATGTGCAAGCTAGTCTGAAAGCATGCATAGAACATACAGTTCATAATACAGGTATGTGTCTGGTGTTAGCTCTTAGTTATTCTTCCCGTTGGGAGATAACTGAAGCAGCCCGACAAATAGCAGCACAAGTTAAAGCAGGAGAAATATCTCCTGAACAAATAACAGATGAGTACATATCCTCTCACCTATCAACAAACTTCATGCCTGATCCGGATCTGTTGATCCGCACGGGGGGAGAAATCCGGTTAAGCAACTATATGTTATGGCAATGTGCTTATTCGGAACTTTATTTTTGTGATACCTTTTGGCCGGATTTTGACAACGAAGAACTCTATAAAGCTATCTGCGAATATCAACAAAGAGAACGCAGGTTCGGCAAAACCAGTGAACAAATCAGCTAACATTATTCGAAACATCAAATTATAACATAAATGCATTATCGTATTTCCTTTATATTCGTAACGTTTATCTGTCTGTTCTGTTTTGTAACAACAGGCATTGCGCAAGAAGCCAACACTGATGAAGACTCGAAACCTGTCATCTTATACTCCGGTACACCGAAACAGTATGAGATAGCGGATATCAAAGTCGAAGGCGTGAAGAATTATGAAGACTATGTATTGATTGGAATATCCGGATTATCGGTAGGACAAACAATTACTGTGCCGGGTGATGAAATCACTGGAGCAATCAAACGCTACTGGCGTCATGGTTTATTCTCCAACGTACAAATTACAGCCGAAAAAATAGAGGGTAACAAGATCTGGTTAAAAATCAGTCTAACGCAGCGTCCCCGTATCTCTGAGGTACGTTATCACGGCGTTAAGAAGTCGGAACGCACCGATTTGGAAGGTAAGCTGGGAATGGTAAAAGGTATGCAGATCACTCCGAATACCGTAGACCGCGCAAAGACACTTATCAAACGATATTTTGATGACAAAGGATTTAAAAATGCCGAAGTGATCATTTCACAAAAAGATGATCCTTCCAGCGAGAACCAGGTTCTTGTAGATATCGATATCGACAAGAAGGAAAAAGTAAAAGTCCACGAGATACAAATCGTTGGAAATACAGCTATCAAAGCTTCCAAGTTGAAACGAGTAATGAAGAAAACCAATGAAAAAGGTAAACTTCGTAACTTGTTCCGTACTAAAAAATTCGTACCGGAAAACTATGAAGCGGATAAACAGCTTATCATCGACAAATATAATGAATTAGGCTACCGTGATGCAATGATTGTAAAGGACAGCATATCACAGTATGACGAAAAAACAGTTAACGTCTTTCTGGATATAGATGAAGGTCAGAAATATTATCTCCGTAACGTTGCATGGGTAGGTAATACGCTCTATCCGTCGGAACAATTAAACTACCTGCTTCGCATGAAGAAGGGTGACGTTTACAACCAAAAGTTACTGAACGAGCGTATTTCCACAGACGATGACGCTATCGGCAACTTATACTATAACAACGGTTACCTATTCTATAATCTCGATCCGGTCGAGGTAAATATTGTAGGTGACTCTATCGACCTCGAAATGAGAATCTATGAAGGCCGCCAGGCTACTATTAATAAAATCAATATTAGTGGTAACGACCGTTTGTATGAAAACGTAGTCCGTCGTGAGCTTCGTATCCGTCCGGGACAATTGTTCAGCAAAGAAGACTTGATGCGTTCTTTACGTGAGATTCAGCAAATGGGACACTTTGACCCGGAAAAACTGCAACCGGATATCCAACCGGACCCTATGAACGGAACCGTTGACATAGGTTTGCCTTTGACTTCTAAAGCCAATGACCAGGTAGAATTCTCTGCCGGTTGGGGACAGACTGGTATCATTGGTAAACTGAGTTTGAAGTTCACCAACTTCTCCATAGCCAATCTGCTGCATCCGGGGGAAAATTATCGCGGTATCCTGCCACAGGGTGACGGACAGACATTGACTATCAGCGGACAGACAAATGCTAAGTATTATCAATCGTATAGTATCTCATTCTTCGATCCTTGGTTTGGTGGTAAACGTCCGAACTCATTCTCCGTATCCGCCTTCTTCTCTGTACAAACGGATATCAGTAGCCGTTACTACAATTCCAGCTACTTTAACAACTACTACAACAGTATGTATAGCGGTTATGGTGGTTATGGCATGTACAATTATGGCAACTACAATAACTACGAGAACTACTATGACCCGGACAAGTCTATCAAAATGTGGGGACTTTCCGTTGGTTGGGGTAAACGTCTTAAATGGCCCGATGACTACTTCACCCTTTCTGCAGAGTTGGCTTATCAACGCTACAACCTGAAAGACTGGCAGTACTTCCCGGTAACTAACGGTAAGTGTAATGATTTGAGCATTTCATTGACGTTGGCACGTAACTCTATTGACAACCCGATCTTCCCGCGCTCCGGTTCGGATTTCTCATTATCAGTACAGTTCACTCCGCCGTATTCAGCTTTCGATGGCAAGGATTATAAAGGTTACTACTCTAACCCTAAAACAGGTAGTATCACCCAAGACAATATGAACAAACTTCATAAATGGGTAGAATACCACAAATGGAAATTTAAAGGTAAAACATATACCCCGTTAATGGACCCTATTGCTCATCCGAAGTGTCTGGTATTGATGACACGTACAGAATTCGGTTTGTTGGGTCATTACAATGAATACAAGAAATCACCATTCGGTACATTTGATGTCGGTGGTGATGGTATGACCGGTTACTCAAGCTACGCAACAGAAAGTATCGCATTGCGTGGTTATGAAAATAGCTCATTGACACCATACGGTTCCGAAGGTTATGCTTACACACGTCTCGGAATTGAATTAAGATATCCGTTAATGCTGGAAACAAGTACCAACATTTATGTGTTAGGTTTCTTGGAAGCTGGTAACGCTTGGAATGATATCAAGAAATTCAATCCGTTCGACTTGAAACGTTCTGCCGGAGTTGGTGTGCGTATCTTCCTGCCGATGATTGGTATGATGGGTATTGACTGGGGTTACGGTTTCGACCAAGTATTAGGTTCTAAACAATATGGAGGAAGCCAATTCCACTTTATCTTAGGACAAGAATTCTAAAATGTATCACCAAAAAACTAAACGTCATGAGAAAGTCTGTTCTATTTATCACTCTGCTGTTTGCCATTAGTATGGCAGCTAACGCACAGAAATTTGCATTGATCGATACGGAATATATTATGAAGAATATTCCGGCTGCTCAAAGCGCTAATGAACAAATGCAAGAAGCTACGAAGAAATATCAGGCTGAAGTAGAAGTCTTGGCAAAAGAGGCACAGAAAATGTTTCAGGACTACCAAGCGAAATCGTCAACTCTTTCTGCTGCACAAAAAACAAAGAAAGAGGATGAAATCGTAGCCAAAGAGAAGGCTGCCGCTGAACTAAAACGTACTTATTTTGGTCCGGAGGGTGAATTGGCAAAGATGAGAAACAAGCTGATTACTCCGATTCAAGATGAAATTTATGAAGCAGTAAAGGCTGTATCTCAACAACATGGATACGACATGGTAGTCGATAGAGCCTCTGCCGCAGGCATAATTTTTGCAAATCCGCGCATTGATATCAGCGATGAAATATTAAGAAGATTAGGATATTCAAATTAATTTCATACATTTGCAACTGGAAATAACTAAAAATCATTCAAATAAATTATAGAACTATGCTAAAAAAAATCGCACTTGTAATGTTGCTTGCACTCCCAATGGGTGTATTTGCACAGAACTTAAAATTCGGTCATATTAACGCACAGGAAATTATCACTGTGATGCCGGAATTCACAAAGGCTCAAAATGACATTCAGAATTTAGAAAAACAACTTACTGCTGAACTTCAAAGAACCCAAGAAGAATTCAACAAGAAATATCAGGAATTCCAGCAAGCTATCGCTAAGGATTCTCTTCCGGCTAATATCGCTGAAAGAAGACAGAAAGAGTTGCAGGATATGATGCAAAGACAAGAACAGTTCCAGCAAGATGCTCAGCAACAAATGGCAAAGGCACAAAATGATGCAATGGCTCCTATTTACAAAAAATTAGATGACGCTATCAAGGCAGTTGGTGCCGCTGAAGGAGTAATTTACATCTTCGACCTTGCAAGAACTCCAATACCTTATGTTAATGAGACATTAAGCATCAACCTGACTAACAAGGTAAAAGCTAATCTCGGTATTAAATAAGCAATAAGAGTAAGAAATTCTAAAAGGGAAAGGGAAAAGAAGCACAGACTTCTTTCTCTTTCCCTTTTTTTCATGTACATTTGCGTATATAAATTCTCATCCGTTATGAAACAACAGTTACCCTATACACCCGGACCGATCGGAGTATTTGACTCCGGATACGGCGGACTGACTATTCTCAATAAGATAAGAGAGATATTACCTGAATATGACTATATTTATCTGGGAGATAATGCCCGTACACCCTACGGAACACGTTCTTTTGAAATCGTATACGAATTCACTCTACAAGCAGTCAACAAGTTATTTGAATTGGGCTGCCATCTTGTTATATTAGCTTGCAACACAGCCTCTGCCAAAGCATTGCGTAGTATACAGATGAACAATCTACCGAAGATAGATCCGGAACGTCGTGTACTCGGAGTAATCCGTCCCACGGTAGAGTGCATAGGGAATATAACACAAAGCCGACATATCGGAATATTAGCGACAGCAGGTACAATCAAATCAGAGTCTTACCCGCTGGAAGTTCATAAACTATACCCCGATATTCAAGTAAACGGAGTTGCCTGTCCGATGTGGGTACCATTAGTAGAAAATAATGAAGCACAGAATGAAGGAGCAGATTATTTCATCCGGAAATATATAAATCAGTTATTGCAAAAAGACTCACAGATTGACACTGTGATTCTGGGTTGTACACATTACCCTCTGCTACTTCCGAAAATTCAGCAATATATTCCGGATAATATCCGCGTGATCGCACAAGGTGAATATGTCGCCGAAAGCTTAAAAGATTATTTGTGCAGACACCCGGAAATGGATATTAAATGTACTAAAAATAACAGTTGTTTGTTTTATACAACAGAAGCGGAAGATAAGTTCATCGAGTCAGCCTCGACTTTCCTAAACCAACAGATTAATGTAAAACGAATCACGCTCGAATAAAATTCTGGAAAAGAATAACTATTTATTGCCATTTCTTGTTATATTTGTAAACAACAACCCTTAATACCATAAGATCATGAAAGAAGAAGATTACAGCAAGTCGATAGAAGTATTCTCCGGCTCTCCGTGGGAGGCAGAAATCATCAAGGGATTATTAGAAAGCAATGACATTCGCTGCGTTATCAAAGATGGAATTATGGGTACATTGGCACCCTATATTGCTCCGGCAGTCTCTGTCCTTGTCACTGAAGACGAATACGAATCCGCTACCGAACTAATCAGAAGTCGAGCAGAAAAAGATAACGACTAATACACTTCAGGCCTTCTCTGATATTCTCCAGTGAATTGGCCTAGGAGGACCGTATGTATATTTTCACCTCCCGTACCCAAATTGACACAGGGAGTAATATTGATGTGTGCACTTTCAAATATGATGAAGGAAGTCATCTGTTCTACTTGTAGATTCGTATATTTCATTATTTACTTTTTCTCTATCAGGATGCTAAGATAATTCTTTTCAGCCCGTTTTGGTAACATATCGATAAAAAGTTCTATATTTGTACTTTCAAATCGTCAGTAAATTAGCAAAAATGAAACAGGTATTTACACGGGTTGCAGTAAAGGTCGGTAGCAATGTATTAACACGCCGAGATGGGACGCTGGACGTTACTCGTATGTCAGCGCTTGTTGATCAGATAGCAGAATTGCATAAATCGGGAGTGGAGATTATTCTCATTTCGTCAGGAGCGGTAGCGTCAGGACGTAGTGAAGTATCCCCACAAAAAAAACTCGACAGTGTAGACCAACGTCAATTGTTTTCTGCAGTAGGACAGGCAAAGTTAATCAATCGTTATTATGAGCTTTTCCGCGAACATAATATTCCTGTCGGTCAGGTATTGACTACAAAAGAAAGTTTTGGCACACGCCGCCATTATCTCAATCAGAAAAACTGTATGACAGTGATGCTTGCAAATGGAGTAATTCCGATTGTAAATGAAAACGATACGATTTCTGTCAGTGAACTGATGTTCACCGATAATGATGAACTATCCGGACTCATTGCCTCGATGATGAATGTACAAGCATTGATTATCCTCAGCAATATAAACGGAATTTATAATGGTTCTCCTTCAAATCCGGATTCTTCCGTCATTCGTGAGATTGAACATGGAAAAGATCTATCCAACTATATCCAAGCTTCCAAGTCCAGTTTCGGCCGAGGGGGGATGTTAACAAAGACCAATATAGCCCGCAAAGTAGCAGATGAAGGGATTACGGTAATTATCGCCAATGGGAAACGAGATAATATCCTGGTCGACCTGCTTCAACATCCGGATGAAACTCTCTGCACACGATTCATTCCTTCCAACGAACCGGTATCCAGCGTAAAAAAATGGATTGCCCACAGTGAGGGATTCGCAAAAGGTGAAATTCACATTAATAAGTGTGCTACCGAAATACTAAATTCTGAAAATGCAGTCAGTATTCTTCCGATCGGTATTACACGTATTGAAGGAGAATTTGAAAAAGACGATATTGTGCGTATCATGGATTTTCAGGGAAATCAGGTAGGAATAGGGAAAGTAAATTGTGATGCTAGACAAGCAAAGGAAGCTATAGGAAAACATGGTAAAAAAGCGGTAGTACATTACGACTATCTATACATTGAATAATTAATCGAAAGAAAAAAAGTGTATGGTTACTAACTTAAACGAAACCTTCGCTGCCGTACAAGCAGCTAGCCGTGAATTGGCAATCCAGGATGACACAATAATCAATCAGATACTAAATGCAGTAGCTGATGCAGCTATTGCAGAGACACCGTTTATTCTGGCAGAAAATGAAAAAGACCTCGCACGAATGGATAAGAATGATCCAAAGTATGACCGGTTGAAACTGACAGAGGAACGTTTGAAAGACATTGCCACAGATACACGTAATGTTGCAACGCTTCCCTCTCCCTTAGGAAGGGTGTTGAAAGAGACCATACGCCCCAACGGAATGAAACTGACCAAAATCAGCGTGCCTTTCGGAGCAATAGGAATCATCTACGAAGCACGACCTAATGTGAGTTTCGATGTATTCTCCCTTTGCCTGAAAAGCGGAAATGCCTGTGTATTGAAAGGAGGAAGCGACGCCGATTATTCCAACCGGGCCATTATCTGTGTTATTCACGAAGTACTAAAAGAATTCAATATCAATCCACATATTGTCGAGCTACTCCCAGCCGATAGAGAAGCTACAACAGCATTGCTAAATGCAGTAGGTTATATCGATCTGGTTATCCCCAGAGGAAGTAGTAACCTTATCAATTTTGTACGCAACAATGCAAAAATCCCGGTCATTGAAACAGGGGCCGGTATTTGCCACACTTACTTTGATGAGTTTGGAGATGTAAGTAAAGGGGCAGATATTATTTATAATGCCAAAACACGCAGAGTCAGTGTATGTAATGCATTGGACTGTACTATCGTACATGAAAAAAGACTGGATAAGCTTCCTTTGCTTTGCGAAAAGTTAAAAGACAGCAATGTGATTATATATGCCGATCCGCGAGCCTATCAGGCATTAGACGGCCATTATCCTGCCGAACTTCTGCAACCTGCAACGAAAGAAAGTTTCGGCACAGAGTTCTTAGACTATAAAATGGCGGTTAAAACAGTGAAGAGTTTTGAAGATGCTTTGAGGCATATCCAAGAAAACAGTTCCAGACACAGCGAATGCATCGTCACAGAGAACAAGGAACGTGCAGCGTTGTTTACTAAAATAGTAGATGCTGCTTGTATATATACTAATGTCTCTACGGCCTTCACCGATGGAGCCCAATTCGGTTTGGGAGCAGAAATAGGTATCAGTACCCAGAAATTGCATGCACGTGGTCCCATGGGATTGGAAGAAATGACCTCATATAAATGGGTCATTGAAGGAAATGGACAGACAAGATGGTAATATGTATGTAATAGTGAACTATAAACTGTGAATAGCAAACAGTTGAAAGATAAATCGTATAATAACGAATTAATTATAGAAAACATGAAGAAATTTACTTGTGTACAGGACATCGGCGATTTAAAATCAGCCCTTGCAGAAGCATTTGAAATCAAAAAAGACCGCTTCAAGTATGTAGAATTAGGACGTAACAAGACATTAATGATGATCTTCTTCAATTCCAGTCTACGTACACGCCTCAGCACACAGAAGGCCGCTTTAAATCTGGGAATGAACGTAATGGTGTTGGACATCAACCAGGGTGCATGGAAACTGGAAACAGAACGCGGTGTTATCATGGACGGCGACAAACCCGAACATTTACTGGAAGCCATCCCCGTCATGGGATGTTACTGCGATATAATCGGAGTACGCTCTTTTGCACGCTTCGAGAATCGTGATTTCGATTATCAGGAAACGATTCTGAATCAATTTATCCAGTATTCGGGACGCCCCGTATTCTCTATGGAAGCAGCAACCCGCCATCCGTTGCAAAGTTTCGCAGACTTGATCACCATCGAAGAATACAAAAAAACTGTACGTCCGAAAGTGGTTATGACTTGGGCTCCGCATCCGCGTCCATTACCACAGGCTGTTCCCAACTCATTTGCCGAATGGATGAACGCCACCGACTATGATTTCGTCATTACTCATCCCGAAGGCTATGAACTGGCTCCACAATTTGTAGGAAATGCCAAGGTGGAATACGACCAAATGAAGGCTTTCGAAGGAGCCGACTTTATATATGCCAAGAACTGGGCAGCCTATGCAGGCGACAATTACGGACAGATATTGAGTAAAGACCGAGAATGGACTGTCAGCGACCGACAAATGGAGGTGACTAATAACGCTTTCTTCATGCACTGTCTTCCTGTACGCAGAAACATGATTGTGACGGATGACGTTATCGAAAGTCCACAATCTATCGTTATCCCGGAAGCTGCTAACCGTGAGATCTCAGCGACAGTCGTTTTAAAGAAATTACTTGAAAGTCTATAACATCATGTTCAAAAGTAAACTAATAATCATATTGCTATGCCTGTGCGTTGTTGCAGGCATAGCAGATGCCCAAGAAAAAAAGTCTCAAGTAATACAGTCAGAACCACAATTAGAAGACATCTATAATGTACTGGAAGCTATGGACATTCACATGTTCCGTTTTGAATTAAAAGAGTTTCTGAACAAAGTATATACGGTCACTGCCTACATGGATGAGTATGAAAATGGAAAATCCCCCAAACAAGTGCATAATATCAGACTCGGGAAAAACATTCAGTCTTTAAATGCAGTACCAGAAGAACATCGTCAAGCTTTCCGGGAAATAAAACATATTCCGGAAGGCAAGAACGAATGGGAGAATATCAAAGAGATGTCAATATATCTTAGAAAGTCCAATGATTCGACTTCAGTTTGCACTATTAATGTACCGGGAACGATGAAAGGTGGTGCACTATTAAAATTACAGGCAATAGAAAAATACCACTCTTATATTTATTACCCGCGCCTATTTAAATTTCAGCCTATACAAGACACAGACCATTTGAAAATTCCTTTAATTTTATATGGTTCCGCTTGGCTGGACAAGCAACATGACATCATCCGATTTTGTGGAGAAAGAGAAATTGATCCGGAAATGAAAGCAGAAATCCTTAAAGACATACCCCATTATTTTGTAATAGGAATAGAGCTTAAAGCTGAGAAAGAGTGATCAACTTTTTATTTTTAGACATGGACTAAACGAATAGACAATTCTCTATTAATATCACCGCCACACCGTCAAACCAATTAATCCATGTCTAAAACCTATATTTTTCACCACATCGACTAATGCTCAATCTCCTTGCCTGCCTCCTGCCAAGAATTGAATCCCTTATCAAGTTCAAAGACCTTATACCCTTTCTCACTCAGAATATTCGCAGCCTTTTTGCTCCGCTTGCCGCTACGGCAATACACAGCTACCGGTTTATCTTTTTGCAACAGCGAATCTGCCATTGAAGCAAAAGAATCATCCATTACATTGATATTGATTGTCTTTGCAATATGTCCTTCCGAATACTCTGCCAAAGTACGGACATCCAAACGCTGTATATCCTCATTCTGAATGAGGTTATCAAAATCATCCACGTTCATAGACTTGAAATCTCCTTTCTGCTGACAAGAGAAAAGAGAAGAGAGAAATAAAAATAATCCCACAGCTAGTTGATTCATTTTAAACATCATACTCTATTATTCAATTCTTATCCGGAACATATTCAAATCCGGGGTTACAGTACTTACCAGATTCTATTGCAGTGCCGTCCTTATCATACGTATAATATTTGAACTTAATCGTTATCTTTTGACCGGGATTCTCTGCATCCGCATATTTATCCAAAGGAACAGAGAGATAAGCACGACGATTATAGTACTCCTCATCACCATTCGCATCATGGTACAATAACATATTTACAGTACCATTTGTTTCAAATTCGGACAAATCTTCCACTATGCCAAAAACATGCTGTTTACCACCATTAACCTTGAGATTCAGAATCATATTCAGATAACCTCTTCCCAACCAGATACTGACAACATCTACCGGATCATGCTTTAACCCGTCTTTATAAGTTGGATCATCTGCCGGTTTAGGTGTCGGCGTAACAAGAGATTGCAAAGAATAAATCACAGCTGTAGCCGTGTGCCCGTTCGAAAGCGTTTCATAATTACTCATTACACGCCTGGAAGTATTTGGCGAAATAGCAGAACCCGTACGATCTTTAGATACAGTCAACGCTTCCCCATTATCAGGTATCAACGTCTGTATACTACCATCCGTTCCAGCCTTCACTGTTACAAATTCCAATTTAACCGACGGATAATAATAATCATCCTCCCCACAAGCGGACATCAGCAAAAGTAATCCCCAAAACCAGACTATATGTAACTTTCTTATTCTCATCGACACGCAGCTAAATGGTTTATTAATGGATTGGCATACATTAATAACAACTTCTCACGCAGAAAAGCTTCATCCTTATTAGGAATCTCTATTTTACCCAATTGTTGCTCAATATAGCCTACAAACTGTTGTTTCTCCTCCTGCGAATAAATCCCGGTAAACTCTGTCGTCCCATTCAACCAGTCATAAGCGACGTAATTTCCCGGATACATCCGGTAATTACGATAAATTCTCTGATCAATACAAGCAGAAATAGCAGCAAACAACTCCGGTTTCGGTAACGAGCGGTCTATTTGTTCCAGTTCATCATTTATGCAAGCAGCAACTTGAAAATGCACCTTACCTTTATATCCGAAAAGCCCGGTTTGCATATTAATCAAGTCGTCCTGTGTTGTTTTTTTATATCCTTCTATATCCCTTTTCAACTGAAATTCACGTGCTTTCAGGAAGTCGCAAGGATCATATTCGTATGAAATGGCAAGCGGAGCAATATTCATTTCCTTCAAGCGATCTATCAAATCTCCTTCACCTCCCATTGCCAGCATTTTCAGGACACTATCTTGCGTGCGGTCATTAGAATCCTTCGCCCGTCCTTCACGCTGTGCAATCCAAATAGATTGATTTTTCTCTGCAATGGTATAATGCATATATCGGGACATCCGCGTCGAAGCCTCCAACATCTGGCGCATCGTAAGTGCCCGCTGAACAATAAAAGACTTGTTGACACGCACCAGCTTCTTTATCCAAGGATAAATAAGTAAGTTATCACCAATAGCAATCTCTACCGTATCCATTCCCTGATCGACCAACAGAATAGAAAGGAAGCCTGAATCCAAGATAATATCCCTGTGATTTGAAATATATGTATAGGCTTTCTTCTTATTCGGCAAAGCATTGTGATCTAATGTCAGTCCATTTGTATGTTCTTCCGCTATCTTCCATAAAATACCATAACAGAATGCTTTCTGGAAATCAAGTTTCGTCTTACACGTACGCATTTTCTGCGCCAGAAGTTCAAATGGAACGTTCGGTATAGCTCCGGTAGCAGCTTTCCGAAAAGCCGGATCGGCAATCAGTTCCTCAAAGATTTGAGGAAGCTCCTCATCATTATAAGGACGAATCTCATTAAACTCTGTCAGATCCATAACGGTAATTAAAATTTATTTTCGATAATATCAGTCATCACATCCTTTATCTCCAGACCGGCAGCACGTACTTGCTGGGGAATAAAACTTGTCGCAGTCATTCCCGGAGTGGTATTCACTTCAAGAAGATTAATCTTTTCACCGGCTGTAACAATATAATCCACACGGATAATGCCGGAACAACCCAATATATCATAGATAGCCGAAGTCAACATCTGCACCCGGTCGGTCAGTTCGTCCGAAATGCGTGCAGGAGTTATCTCGTCTACCTGCCCATTATATTTAGCATCATAATCGAAAAACTCATTATGAGTCACTACTTCCGTAGGCGGAAAAACCACTGACTTTTCCTTGGTTTTATAACAACCGCAAGTCAATTCCGTACCTTCCATAAAAGCTTCCACAAGCACTTCTTCCGCCTCACCGAAAGCTTTAACAATAGCCGGTTGGATTTGTTCTTTCGTCTTCACCTTCGTAACTCCAAAACTGGAGCCACCCAGACTTGGTTTGATAAAGCAAGGCAAACCAATCTTTTCCAAGACATCCTCGTCGGACACCGATTGTCCCTGACGCAATAACAATGATTCGGCAATACGCACTCCAAAGGCTTTCAGATATTGATTACAAGCGAACTTATCATAGGTAATGGCAGCAGCCAACACTCCACAACAAGAATACGGAATACGCATCATATCGAAATAACCTTGCAAACGTCCATCCTCACCCGGCGTACCGTGAATGGTGATATAAGCAAAATCGAACACAACCTTTTCCGTTCCGTTCATAAAACTAAAGTCATTTCTGTCTACCGGTACTTTATTTCCGTCCGGTAATTGTACCTCCCAGCGACGGCCCTCCATCTCTACGATGTACAAATTATACTTTTCCTTGTCAATAAAGGAGTAAATGCCCTGTGCACTACGCAGGGAAACTACGATTTCAGAGGTATCCCCTCCTGCTACGATAGCAATGTTGCGTTTCATTCTAATTCTCTATTACTTATATAGCCTCTCCACTTCTCGATAAGCCGGGTCATGTCATCCGGAAGTTCGGAAGTAAAATGCATCTCTTCACCAGTGACGGGATGCACAAACCCCAACGTCATAGCATGCAAAGCCTGTCGGGGACAAGTGTCAAAGCAATTATTTACAAACTGTTTGTACTTACTAAAATGAGTACCTTTCAATATCTCATGACCACCATAACGCTCGTCGTTAAACAGTACGTGCCCGATATGTTTCATGTGAACACGAATCTGATGAGTACGTCCGGTTTCAAGTATGCACTCCACCAAAGTGACATATCCCAACCGTTCCAATACCCGATAATGAGTTACGGCATGTTTTCCTACTGCCGGGTCGGACATCACCGCCATTTGCATCCGGTCCTTCGGATTACGGGCAATGTTACCGACAATCGTTCCTTCATCCTGTTCCACAGTTCCCCACACCAAAGCACGGTACTTGCGTTTGGTTGTCTTATTAAAGAACTGCAATCCCAGATTTGTTTTAGCATCCGGTGTTTTGGCAATCACCAGCAACCCGGAAGTATCTTTATCAATCCGATGAACAAGCCCGACGTGAGGGTCATTAGCATCATAATCAGGCACATCTTTCATGTGCCAGGCCAGTGCATTCACCAAAGTGCCGTGATAGTTTCCGTGTCCCGGATGTACTACCAGCCCTGCAGGCTTATTCACAACCATTACATACTTATCTTCATATACGATATTAAGAGGAATATCTTCAGGAATAATTTCATTTTCATAACGCGGACGATCCATTACCACAGTAATGACATCCAACGGCTTCACCTTATAGCTACTCTTCACCGGCTTGCCGTTAGCCATAACGAATCCGTCTTCGGCAGCCTTCTGAATACGGTTACGCGAAGCGTTGACAATACGTTCGAATAGATATTTGTCGACTCTGACCATCGCCTGCCCCTTATCTACCACTACACGGAAGTGTTCGTAGAGTTGCGATTCGTCACCGACAGGTTCTATATCATCCAAGTCATTTTCCAATTCATCAGGAAGTTCTTCCTCTATCATGCGAGTCTGTTTCTGTTGTTTATCAATTAAAACCAACTATCATCTTGTGTGGATGATGATTCTGACGCCACCGGCTCTTCCGTGTCTAGATCGATATCAATAGAATCTTCTTCCACTGTATCACCGGCTCCATCTCCTACCATTAATGTCAAGGAGGCTCCCATAGGGATTTTCTCCCCTGCCGTTAATTGGCGTCCCTGATATTTCACACCATACACCCAGTCTTTCTCTCCATTGACCAACTGTACTTCGTTCAATTTAAACCCGGCACTCAGCAACTTAGCCTGTGCTTGGCGAAGCGAACTGTTATCAGCAACATCCGGAATCACACGCAACGGCACATCCAAGGTATTAACCGTCAGATAGACCGTACGTCCTTCTTTAACTTTCTCACCGGCCCCCGGCTTCAGTTCAAGAATAATTCCTGCCGCTTTATCCTTAACATACTTAGTATCCGAGATCACCGCCACCAATCCACGATTGCGGAACATCTTTGCAGCCTCTTCCGTAGTCATACCTTTCACATCAGGCACAACCACAGTTTCTCCATGATGGGTGTACACATCCATCCATTTCAGCACACCGAATATCATTACTACTACTACCACAATCATGGCAACAATATTCAGCCAGAAAAATTTATTTGTTTTAAAAGAAAAGAATTCTTTAATAGTCATACGCTTTGCTGTTAATATGCGCCAAAGATACGACAAAATAGTTGAATTTTTGAATAGTAGGCAATGAAAAATGTCCTACCTCATGATGTTAGGACACTTATCATTGCCGGAATTGTTGCAACTATAATCCCCACTCCTATAGATTTCAACAACCTTATTATTTTCATCCGGGGGGTTCATTTCCCGAATATATTCCCATATTATACACAGCTTGTCTACAAATACTGATTCATATCACAAAGAAAAGCAAAAAAGCAACAAACAAGAATAAACAGCTGAATGTTTTAACATTCTATTAGCAAATTAAAAATCAGAAGAAACAAAAAGGCGAAGAATAACTCTTCGCCTTTTTGTTTCTTCTGATGACTAGTGATTACCACTTCTGTCCATTGTACTCATCAGAAACAGTCAGTTTCTTTCTGCCTTTTGCACGGCGAGCAGCTAATACTCTACGACCATTAGCCGATGCCATTCTCTCACGGAAACCGTGTTTGTTCTTTCTCTTTCTGTTAGAGGGTTGAAATGTTCTTTTCATTACTGTATCTTGTTTTTTATGTTATTATTCTACGTAATCGGGCTGCAAAAATAGGCACTTTTTTTAAATTAACCAAGAGATAACTCATTTTTGCTCAAAAGTTTTTGTGTTTTTTACCGATTTAGATTACTTTTGCATCCGAATTCCTACGAAAACAATTAAATAACAATAATATAATAAGAAGAATAGCAGTATGATTAATGCTCAAGACATCAAAAACGGAACTTGTATCCGTATGGACGGAAAGCTCTATTTCTGTATCGAATTCCTACATGTAAAACCTGGTAAAGGTAATACTTTCATGCGTACAAAACTCAAAGATGTAGTTAGCGGATACGTTCTTGAACGTCGTTTCAACATCGGCGAAAAGTTGGAAGATGTACGTGTAGAACGTCGTCCATATCAGTTTTTGTATAAAGAAGGAGATGATTATATCTTCATGAATCAGGAAACTTTCGACCAACATCCTATCGCTCACGATTTGATTAACGGCGTTGACTTCTTGCTCGAAGGCATGACTTTGGACGTTGTCTCCGATGCTTCTACAGAAACTGTACTCTATGCAGACATGCCTATCAAAGTTCAGATGAAAATCACATATACAGAACCGGGCCTGAAAGGTGATACAGCTACCAACACACTGAAACCGGCAACGGTAGAATCTGGTGCAACAGTACGCGTTCCGTTATTCATCAACGAAGGCGAAACAATTGAAATTGATACACGCGACGGTTCCTACGTAGGACGTGTGAAAGCATAATTGTTATATAAATGACATAAAGAAACGGTGGATTTGCTACGGCATCTCCACCGTTTTTTATTAACTTTGTGCCACACTAACTCTATACAAAAATATAAAAGAATGAAAAAGTTAATCTACACGTTATTCTTTGTCCTCATCTCCGTTGTTGCAAACGGTCAGGCAAAGTACGTATTCTATTTCATCGGAGATGGAATGGGAGTCAACCAAGTCAATGGCACAGAGATGTTCCAAGCCGAATTGCAAAACGGGCGTATCGGTGTTGAGCCACTACTGTTTACACAATTTCCGGTAGCTACTATGGCCACTACTTTTTCCGCTACAAATTCCGTTACCGATTCTGCCGCCGCAGGTACAGCACTCGCCACCGGAAAGAAAACCTACAACCATGCAATTTCCGTGAATGAAGAGAAAAATGCCATACAAACAGTAGCCGAGAAGGCTAAGAAAGCCGGTAAGAAAGTAGGTATCACCACTTCGGTCAGTGTAGACCATGCCACTCCTGCTGCATTTTATGCTCATCAACCGGATCGTAATATGTATTACGAAATCGCTCTAGACCTGCCAAAAGCTAATTTCGATTTCTACGCAGGCGGTGGTTTTCTAAAGCCAACCACTACGTTCGACAACAAAAAGGCTCCGAGCATCTTCCCTATTTTCGAAGAAGCCGGTTACACCGTAGCACGCGGTTACAATGATTACAAAGCAAAATCCCAGAATGCCGAAAAGATGATATTGATACAGGAAGAAGGAGCAAATCCTTCCTGTTTGCCTTATGCTATCGACCGTAAAGACAATGATCTGACTCTTGCCCAAATCACCGAAAGTGCTATTGACTTTCTGACTAAAGGTAAAAATAAAGGCTTTTTCTTAATGGTAGAAGGCGGAAAAATCGACTGGGCTTGCCATGCAAATGACGCAGCTACTGTATTCAATGAAGTAAAAGACATGGATAATGCTATCAAAGTAGCGTATGAATTCTACAAGAAACACCCGAAAGAAACTCTTATCGTAGTAACAGCCGATCACGAAACCGGTGGTATCGTATTAGGTACAGGCAAATATGCATTGAACCTGAAAGCACTTCAACATCAGAAACATTCTGCTGACGGCCTTTCCAAACGTATCAGCGAACTAAGAAAATCCAAAGGAAACAAAGTGACTTGGGAAGATATGAAAACATTCCTTGGTGAAGAAATGGGCTTTTGGAAACAATTCCCTATTTCTTGGGAGCAAGAAAAGAAGTTACGCGACGAATTTGAGAAGTCATTCATCAAAAACAAAGTAGTATTTGCTGAAAGTATGTATTCCAAAAGTGAACCAATGGCTGCATGTGCCAAAGAAGTAATGGACGAAATCTCCATGGTAGGCTGGGTAAGCGGCGGCCATTCAGCAGGTTTTGTTCCTGTATTCGCTATCGGGGCAGGTTCTCACTTGTTCAGTGAAAAAATAGACAATACGGAGATTCCCAAAAGAATTGCTAAAGCGGCAGGGTACAAATAAGATATTAAATAATAAGTATTAAGTATTAGTTTGCGCTATAACTGCATAGAATTAATGCTTAATACTTATTATTTATTTCTAAGCTTGTGTCTCTCCTTCTATATAATCTTCAAGGAAAAGGTTTTCGCCGTCGAATACTGCATATGAAAAATAATTAATCCAGTCCCCAAGAATCAACACGCGTGAAGTGGTACTCAACATCAGATCCAGTTCAATGTGACGATGACCATAAATAAAGAAGTTGATATTAGGATGACTTTTCAGATACTCCTTCGTATATAGTACCAGATGTTCCTGGTTTTCTCCCATATAATCCGGTTCCTTTCCGTCAGCCCGTTTCTGTCGGCTGTGTTTTGCCCATGTCAATCCCAATTCCACACTCCAACGAGGATGAATGGCGGAAAATAGGGTCTGCAATGTTTTGCTGTGAAACATGGAACGAAGTAATTTGAACTTTTTATCCGGGTCACCAAGTCCGTCACCATGAGCAAGATAGAACTCTTTTCCATAGATCTCAGTAGTCAATGGTTCACGGTGCATAATGACACCACACTCTTTGGTAAGATAATCTCCGCACCAAATATCATGGTTACCGGTAAAGAAATGTACTTCTACTCCCATATCCGTCAGCTCGGAAATTTTCCCCAGGAAACGGGTGTAACCCTTAGGTACGACCAACCGGAATTCATACCAGAAGTCGAACATATCTCCCAGCAGATAAACGGCAGCTGCCTTGTGCTTTATACTATCAAGAAAATTCACCAAACGCCGTTCCTGTGTACGCCCATGTTCAATAGCACGGGAACCAAGATGTGCATCGGAAAGGAAATAGACATTCTTCATAAAAAACCCAGTTCCAGTTTAGCCTCCTCACTCATCATATCCTTATCCCATTCCGGTTCAAACACCAGATTAATGGTAGCCGAGTTCACTCCTTCCACAGATTCTATCTTCTGGCGAATATCTTCCATGATAAAATCAGCGGCTGGACAGTTCGGTGCTGTCAGTGTCATATCCAGCACCACTTCCCCATTATCAGAGACATCTATCTTATAGATCAGCCCAAGATCGTATACATTCACCGGGATTTCCGGATCGTACACAGTTTTTAGCATGGCTACAATCTTTTCTTCTATTTCAAACTTTTCCATACGTTCTTATTTATGTATTGCAAAGATAGAGATAAAAAATTAGACACGGAATGCGTACCTAACTAAAAAACATACCGAGAGACTAAATTGTTGCGGGAAATATTCATCAATCGTTTCAGAGCAGCCCTTCATCTGCAAAGCTGTAAAAGCCGTCCTCACAGACTATGACATGGTCTATCAGGCGAATATTCATCGTATCCGCCGCTTTACGGATATGTTCCGTCAATGTCCTGTCAGGCTGGCTAGGCTGAATATTTCCGGAAGGGTGATTGTGCACCACAGCTATTTGTGTAGCCCTTTGCATCAATGCTTCCCGAAGAATGGAACGCACATCGGCATAAGTACCGTCTATACCGCCGGAACTGATACGTATCTTATCAATCAGTTTCGTTGCCTGATTCAACAACAGTACCCAGAACTCTTCTTGCGCCAAGTCGCACATTAGTGGTTGAAAAATCTCGTAGATATCTTTTGAGCAGGTGATCCGAAGTCTCTCTCTGATGTTTTGCAATTTCCGCCGCTTGCCTAATTCAAGGGCGGCCATAACCGTAATGCTCTTTGCCGGTCCCATTCCTTTAAAACGGGAATAGTCGCACACTTCCCACTTCGCCAAAGTATTCAGGTTATTATCACAGGACAAAAGCAGGCGTCGCATCAGTTCGACAGCGCTTTCTTCCGTATTCCCGGAGCCTATTAATATAGCGAGTAGTTCGGCGTCACTCAATGCGGCTGCTCCCTTCTCTATCATTTTCTCCCGCGGACGATCCTCCGGTGCCCATTGGTTGATAGATAACTTGTGTTTGTTTTCCATTTTCTATGTTTTGAAAGTGTAAAGGTAGACTTATTTTATTTAATGGCAGGGGATATAGAAAAGAAAATAAAATACCGGTGGTATTTCCCTATAGGAAACTGAAAGTTTCAAGCCTTGGGAACTTTAGTTTCAAGCGTCTGAAACTAAAGTTTCTCCATGATGAAACTAAAGTTTCCCACCGGTGAAACTATAGTTTCTCTACGGCGAAACCAAAGGTTCCAATGCATGAAACTATTGGTTTTGCCGTATTAATTTATAGTCATATAAGTATCCTAGTTCATAACCGTGAAGACACAATTCAGAATCATACGAGTTTACTTATAAAAGTTCTTTTGAAATGCTTCAAACTCATCTTTTCCTCTGATGCAACGTTGCCACCATGCACGCCAGAAACCTGTACCGTAGCCTATAAGCTGAATAAATGCGGCAGCAATGGAATATATTCCGATACTTAAACTCTTATTTTGAATCGTTGAGTCTATGCAGACCAACAGTGCATAAAGAAGAATAGGCGTGAAACTAAACAGACAAAACGGTGTCCCCAATAATAAAACAGCTACTCCTAATGTAAAGACCGCCGGGAGCAGATGCACCAGTTTCAACGAATCAGGGTACTTCTTGTAAAGATTGATACGGGCAATACCGGAGTTGTGCACTTGTTTGAAGAATTTCTTCAAGTCTGTCCGGCGCTTGTGATATACCCAGGCATCCGGAAAAAGGCGACAGGTATAACCACCTTTAAAAATACGGATGCTGAAATCAATATCCTCGCCGAAACGCATCTTTGAGAATCCTCCCAAGGTTTCATACACCGTCCGACGTACCCCCATATTGAAACTACGGGGATAGAATTTATCCATTTTCTTTTTTCCGCCACGAATACCTCCCGTTGTGAAAAAAGAAGTCATGGAATAATTAATCGCTTTCTGGATATCCGTAAAGGAATCGTGTGCGCGGTCGGGACCTCCGAAAGCATCGGCAGGAGAAGCGAGAAGTTCCGCCTCGATGGCATCGAAATATCTCTCGGGGAGAATCACATCAGAATCCAGTATAATAAGGTATTCACCCTCGCTGCGTTCCGCTCCGTAGTTACGTGTTTGCCCCGGTCCTGAATTTGGCTTAGAGAAATATTTGATATTCAACCGGTCAATATAGCGGTCTGTTATTTCTTTGCAGGGAATGGAAGAACCGTCTTCCACTACAACAACTTCAAAATCTTTAAAGTACTGTGCCGTGAGACTTTGTAATAGTTCATCCACTTCATCGGGACGATTATAAACGGGGATTATGACAGAGTAACGCATAGTAAAATACTGGATATAACTGTTTGATATGCAA
This sequence comes from uncultured Bacteroides sp., assembly GCA_900556625.1. Lineage (GTDB taxonomy): Bacteria > Bacteroidota > Bacteroidia > Bacteroidales > Bacteroidaceae > Bacteroides. The sequence continues at coordinate 24,099 of USPQ01000006.1, forward strand.
AGTAAAGGAAAAAAAATGAGACTGATACAGGAATGATAAATTTCTATTCATTAAAAAAGGCGACACTTTTATAGAGCCGCCTTATCATATATACAAAAGTATGTTTATTACTTATTCAGAATATCCATTGTATCCGAAGCAATCAGCAATTCTTCATCTGTCGGAATCACTACCACTTTTACCTTAGAAGCAGGAGTAGAAATGACTGCTTCCTCACCGCGAACCTTAGCATTCACGTCATTATCAAGTTCGATACCCATGAATTCCATGTCTTTACAAACTTCACGACGACATTCCATCTGGTTCTCACCTACACCACCTGTAAACAAGATGATATCCACACCACCTAATGCAGCAGCATAAGCACCAATGTATTTCTTGATACGATAATAGTACATCTTCTCAGCCAGAATTGCTTTTTCATTACCGGCAGCACAAGCAGCCAATAATTCACGCATATCGCTTGATACTCCGGAAATACCCAATACACCGCTCTTCTTATTCAGCAAATTAGAAACTCCTGTTGTATTCAAGCCTTCCTTTTCCATGATAAATGTCACTGCACCGGCGTCAATATCACCACTACGAGTTCCCATCATCAAACCTTCCAATGGAGTCAGTCCCATTGTAGTATCAATACATTTACCGTCTTTGATAGCAGCAATAGAGCCGCCATTACCGATGTGGCAAGTGATAATTTTCTTTCCTTCCGGATTCACACCCAGAAATTCACACACACGTTTTGATACATAACGGTGAGAAGTTCCGTGAAAGCCATAACGACGTACACCATATTTCTCGTACAATTCGTAAGGGATAGCATACATGTAAGCATAATCCGGCATAGTCTGGTGGAAAGCTGTGTCAAATACGCCTACCTGCGGAATATTAGGAAGAATAGCGGAAACTGCGTTTACTCCTTTCAAGTTGGCAGGATTGTGAAGTGGAGCCAAGTCGTTACAAGCAGTAAATGCTTCCAATACCTCTTTATTCAGCAATACAGATTCGCTGAAACGTTCTCCCCCGTGTACCATACGATGACCTACGGCATTGATTTCATCCAATGACTTGATAGCTCCATATTCAGGGCTAATCAATGTATTCAGGATAAACTCCACACCCACTGTATGCTCCGGAATATCTTTTTCCAGGATTTTCTTTTCACCATTCGGCAAAGTCAATTTCAGGAATGAACCCTTCAGACCGATTTTTTCAATACCACCTTGAGCAATTACCTCTTTGGTGGTCATGTCGAACAATTTGTATTTAATAGATGAACTACCACAGTTCAATACTAAAATCTTCATATCGTTTTATTATTTAATATCCGTTATTTATTTGTTAGCTTTTGCTGCAATAGCTTGATTAGCAGTGATAGCAATCATACGGTAAACGTCTTCGATAGAGCAACCGCGTGACAGGTCGTTCACCGGGCAAGCAATTCCCTGGAGAATCGGGCCGATAGCGTCAGCATGTCCCAAACGTTGTACCAGTTTATAAGAAATATTTCCTACTTCCAAGCTCGGAACAATCAGAACGTTTGCCTGTCCGGCTACGTCTGAACCCGGAGCCTTACTTGCACCCACTTCAGGAACAAGAGCAGCATCTGCCTGCATTTCACCATCCAAGTCGAGAGTCGGAGCCATTTCTTTAGCGATCTTCGTAGCTTCCACGACTTTGTCTACCACTTCATGTTTTGCAGAACCCTTCGTAGAGAAGCTCAACAGGGCAACTTTCGGATTTTCGATACCTGCCACAGCTTTAGCTGTTTGAGCTGTGCACACAGCAATCTGAGCTAACTGGTTAGCATCCGGTACCGGAGTAACAGCAACATCGCCCATTACCAAAATTCCATTCTTTCCATATTCAGGAGCGTGAGTTAGCAACAACATTGCACCTGATACACAAGTGATTCCGGGCGCTGTCTTGATAATCTGCAAAGCAGGACGCAATACATTACCAGTAGTGTTGCGTGCACCAGCCAACTGGCCATCAGCATCACCGCTCTTAATCATTAAACAACCATAGAACAAAGGATCATTCGTCAATTTACGAGCTTCTTCAATAGTCATTCCTTTCTTTTTACGAAGTTCACACAGCAATTGTGCATATTCTTCGTGTTTCGGAGAAGTCTCAGGATCAATAATAGTAGCTTTACCAATGTTGCCCAATCCCCATTTTACAGCAAGTTCGATGATTTCTGCCGGTTTACCCAGTAGAATAAGGTCAGCAACTTCATCTGTCAAAATCTGATTGGCAGCTTTTAATGTGCGTTCTTCAGTTCCTTCAGGAAGAACAATACGCTGGCGGTTTGCTTTCGCACGCGCCACGATTTGGTTGATTAAATTGAGCATAGAAATATTGAATAATGTTATAAAACCTGGTTACAATTTATAATTTGCGGTGCAAAAGTACTCAATTTTGTAATATACACATTACAAATCCGCCCATTTTTCGAACCCAAGTCTAAAATATTATAATATTTAACACTGTACTTCTATTTTTTCTACCTTTGCAGCGTTTTCAAACAAATCAATAGGTAATTAGTATGATACGTCAGTGCGCCATTTTATTTGGCTGTTTGGCTTTGGGTGAATTAATAGTTTATCTTACAGGCATCAAACTTCCCTCCAGCATCATAGGCATGCTGCTGCTCACCCTTTTTTTGAAATTAGGTTGGATTAAACTACACTGGGTGCAGGGCTTATCCGACTTTCTGGTAGCTAACTTAGGTTTCTTTTTCGTTCCGCCCGGAGTGGCGCTTATGCTATATTTTGATGTAATTGCTGCCGAATTCTGGCCGATAGTGATAGCAACAATTGTCAGTACCGCCCTTGTGCTAGTCGTTACGGGTTGGGTACACCAGATTGTTCGTAAGTTCAGGCTAGCGCGCCAAATAAAACTGGCGCGTAAACTTCATTTACCGGATCTCCATCTATCGGACAGACTTCGTTTAAAAGATAAAATCAACTTAATGAATAAAGACAAATGAGCTTTTTAGAAAATGACTTTTTCCTGTTAGCTGTCACTTTCGGGATTTTCTTCTTCGCCAAACTACTCCAGAAGAAAACAGGACTAGTATTGCTAAACCCGATATTACTTACAATCGCAGTGCTTATTATTTTTCTTAAAATGACACATATCTCTTATGAGACTTACAACAAAGGCGGACATCTTATCGAATTTTGGTTACGTCCGGCAGTTGTAGCTTTAGGTGTGCCCTTATATCTTCAGTTGGAAATGATAAAGAAACAACTTTTACCGATTCTTCTGTCCCAACTGGCAGGATGTATTGTCGGAGTTATTTCAGTAGTGCTGATAGCCAAACTCATGGGAGCTTCGCAGGAGGTTATTCTTTCACTGGCTCCAAAATCCGTCACTACGCCGATTGCCATGGAAGTAACCAAAGCTATCGGAGGTATTCCGTCACTCACTGCGGCTGTCGTGGTTGCAGTAGGCTTACTAGGCGCTATTTGCGGTTTTAAAACGATGAAAATCATGCATGTAGGTAGCCCGATAGCACAAGGTCTCTCAATGGGAACGGCTGCACATGCGGTCGGAACCTCCACTGCAATGGATATCAGTAGTAAATATGGAGCGTATGCCAGCTTGGGCCTAACCTTGAATGGAATATTCACAGCATTACTGACACCTACTATCCTTCGATTATTGGGTGTTTTGTAAAAACAAAAATCCACAATTTTTCGTTATATAAGAGTTAAACGCAAAAAACAATCACATGATTTCATTTAAAGATATCACATTAGCAGATAAAGACACGATTACCTCATTCACAATGAAAAGTGATCGCCGTAACTGCGATCTTTCTTTTTCCAACCTTTGCAGTTGGAGATTTTTATACGATACTAAATTTGCAGTAGCCGACAATTTCCTGGTGTTCAAATTCTGGGCGGGAGAGCAACTTGCCTATATGATGCCAATTGGAACCGGTGATTTAAAAGCTATATTACGCAAACTGATAGAAGATGCAGATAAAGAGAAGCAGTCTTTCTGTATGTTAGGAGTTTGCAGTAATATGCGTGTAGATCTTGAAACAACTCTTCCCAGCCAGTTTGTTTTCACGGAAGATCGTGATTATGCTGATTATATTTATTTGAAAAGTGATCTTTCTACATTAAAAGGAAAGAAATTCCAGTCAAAAAGAAATCACATCAACCGTTTCCGCAATACATATCCGGATTATGAATACACACCGATTACTCCCGATCGTATTCAGGAATGCTTGGATTTAGAAGCGGAATGGTGTAAAGTGAATAACTGCGATCAGCAGGAAGGAACAGGTAATGAACGCCGAGCTCTTATTTATGCACTCCATAACTTTGAAGCCCTTGGGCTGACCGGAGGCATTCTTCATGTCAATAGCAAAATCGTTGCATTTACTTTCGGTATGCCTATCAATCATGAGACGTTCGGTGTACATGTAGAGAAAGCGGACACCAACATTGAAGGAGCGTATGCCATGATTAATTATGAATTTGCCAACCGAATTCCCGAACAATATATCTATATAAACAGAGAAGAAGATTTGGGCATCGAAGGTTTACGCAAAGCCAAACTATCTTATCAGCCGGTGACAATTTTGGAAAAATATATGGCTTGCCTCCAAGATCATCCGATGAATATGGTTAAATGGTAAGAGACAACCTATGGTGTATCAGATTCAGTATGTTATAACAACAAAATCCTAATTGTCACAACACACAGAATCTGATATAACTTATTAATCAGCCATAATCTTTATATCCGGTGACGGAACCCGATACCAATATTCTACTCCCGGTTCTTCTCTTCCCGGGATTTTAAATGTCAACTTAATTAAGTTATCATGCAAGCGTTCAACACTGATTTCGTTTTCAACACCTGCGGGGAAAACTGAGTAAACAGATTTTGTAATGTTCTCCACATAGATACTATCCGACTTTAATTCATATTCGCCCTGAACCAGAATTACCGAACCCATTTTATTAGTATCAATAATGATATTCATGAATGTATTATCGACCGAGATAAATTTCAACAATGGGCCTAGTGACAATCTGTAACCCTTTTCGACCGATTCTACCATACATGTCTGCCATACCCCTTGCATTCTCTTATTCTTTATCTCCTGTCCATTGGGTATCACAAGTTTGAACGGGACATTTTTTGAACTATTTTTTTGTAGACTGAACATAATGGGAACCGTGAATTTCACCTTGACTGTCTTGCCGTCTACTATTCCCGGAGTCCATTTAGGCATTTCTTTTACCACACGTAAAGCCTCTTCATCCAATAAAGGGTCAACACCTCTTATTACCTTTGCCTGACTTAGTGTTCCATCTTCCATAACTACAAACTGAACAATAACACGCCCTGAGATAGCATTTTTCTGTGCTTCCACCGGATATTTGACGTTCGAAGACAAGAACTTCATCATGGCCGGAACGCCACCCGGATACTCCGGCATTTTATCAGGAATCAGGTAAACGCCATTTACATCCACCTTCTGTATCGGTTGCTCCTGTGCAACTAATAGTGAACAAGCAAATAAAGAGATAATCAGACTAAGTAGTTTTGTTTTCATAATATATTAATTTAAGAGTTAGAACAGCAAATCAATTATGCAATAATACCTAAAAAAGAATGAAATCACAAACATTATTGAACATTTCTACTCTCCTCATACGTTTTTAAGGTACCTTTGCAGAAATAACGAAAAAAAAACTAAGCATACAATGAAAGAAAAAGTAAAAGCATTATGGAAGTTGTGTTTCGACGATAGTGATCAGTTCATCGATATGTACTTCAGACTACGGTATAAGAGTGAAATAAATGTTGTTATTGAAAGCGGGAACGAAGTGATTTCCGCCCTTCAAATGCTTCCTTACCCCATGAGTTTTTGCGGGAAACAGGTAGCTACTTCTTATATATCCGGCGCCTGCACTCATCCGGACTTTCGGAACAGAGGAGTAATGCGTCAGCTTTTATCACAAGCTTTTGCCCGAATGCTACCGAACGGGATCTTCTTCAGTACACTGATACCGGCAAATCCGTGGCTATTCGATTATTATGCACGCATAGGATATGCTCCGGTGTTTCAATATTCTACGAAAGAAATCATTCTTCCGGAGTTTATTCCTTCCAAAGAAATAAAGGTTGATATCGTGTCCGAATATAAGGAAGAAGTATATTCCTATTTGAATAAGAAACTTGCGGAACGCCCTTGTTGCATCCAGCATACAACAGAAGATTTTGAGGTAATTATGGCTGATCTCGCTATCAGTAATGGTATTTTGCTCGTAGCCAAATTAAATAACGAAATAAACGGAATAGCGATTGTGTATAAAAGAGACGAAAGCGTCATTATCAACGAACTTCTCGTAGAAACTAAAGACGCTGAACATAGTTTATTGTTTCATCTCAAACAACATACCGGATGTAATCGTATGATTCAATTATTACCTCCTGACAAAAAGCAGCCTCAACAAGCATTAGGAATGGCACGCATCATCAATGCAAAAGAAGTTCTACAATTATACGCTGCCACTTTCCCGGAAGATGAAATGCAGATAGAGGTATCAGACAAGCAGTTATCTGTAAATAATGGTTATTACTACTTATGCAAAGGAAAATGTATGTATAGCACCGAACGTTTGCCCGGTGCACACATACAAATGAATATCACTGAATTAACTAACAGAATCCTCCAACCGTTAAATCCCTATATGAGCCTTATGCTGAATTAAAAGTGACTATTTTATTTATTCAGATAACGTACCCGTTCACAAGCTGCCAACAGAAATGCTCCCACTCCAAAATTGGAAGTAGAATTAGCATCTACTACTTGTCCCGGTATAGCCTTTTCGCCGATAGGCTGTACATAACCGATTTTCCCATCAGGTTGAAGGGCTACTGTTATCAAATATTGCCATGCTTTTTCAACTATCGGCTGATATTCGCCGGCATTCAGGAAACCGTTATTAATTCCCCATTGCAGACCATAAGCAAAGAAAGCTGTTCCGCTGGTTTCCGGTCCCGGTGCATGTTGCGGATCAAGCATACTGCGTGTCCAATAACCTTCCGGTTGCTGACAAGCAGCAACAGATTTAGCCAATGTACGGAAACGGTCTATATATTCCTGGCGATATTTATCCGTTTTAGGCAAGTCTTTCAGCACCTTTGCCAGTCCGGCTAATACCCAACCGTCACCGCGTGCCCAAAAATCTTTTTTACCGTTCACACTTTTATGCTTCGGATATACGTATTTTCCATCCCGATAATAAAGTCCGGCTTCTTCGTCGTACATAATACTATCGGCATAAACGAGATATTCATGTAATTTCTCCAGGTAAAGTGGATTCTTGGTGATATTATACATCTTTGTCATCACCGGCATTACCATATACAGTCCATCGGCCCACCACCAATAATCACGGTTAGGTGTACTCATCTGATACTCCATTACTTCGCGGGCACGGGCTATTTTTTGCGTATCTGGCTCCAAATTATATAAATCAGCATAGGTTTGAAAACAAATCTGATAATCTCCGAAAAGCACATAGTCGTCACTTTCTCCATAGCTGTATTTCCAGCAGGTTTTATCGTCCGACTTAGCTCCTTTCCATTGATTATGCTCAGCCCACTCTTTCGAATATTCCAGATATTCCGGTTTCTTTGTCAAGAAATAAACTTCCATATTCCCGGTATGATAGGCGGCATTATCCCAGAAGGACCGACCATGTTCCGGATGATTCATCTGCCAATAGCCATTCACTTTATGAATCATCTCTATCACTTCTCCCGAAGAACCGGTTTTCTTTTCCGCACAACCTGTACATATTGTACTTCCCAAAAGGAAAGCCGAAAAAAGAGTTACATATAAATTCTTCATATTTTTATTTTTTTGTATTCATATCCATTTCCAACACATATACCATTTGAGGTTCAATCTCGGCCATACGTTCGCCGTCCCCCTGACGAGTGTGTTGTACAAAGAGATGTAGTTTCCGTTGTTTCTTCCAAAGCTCCGTATCATGTGAAGGTTCCCAGGCATCCACCGAGAAATCTGTTAGATCCGTTATCGTCCATTGACTGATAGCAAGATCAGTAGCGTGAGCTATTGAAACACAACTTCCCCGTTCTTCGTCACGAAAGATGTAGAAAACTTCCCCTCCCCCTACAACAATACGCGGACGAGCAATAGGAATCATTTTCGTACCGCCGCCTTTCAATGTGAAAGGTGTTTTCCGATCGGTTACCTGACGATGATGCCATACCTTCCCATCATTCCAGACAATGCGATATTGAGGTATATTACTGTCAGGGTCCCTCCAATAAGTAGCTATATAAGGATTTCCTCCAGCATCGGCACTCATACTGGTCTGATTGATTAACTCACTATTTTGGGGTAGCCGACAAGCGTATTCCGCATTCGACAACTTAATCGGAAGTTCGTATTGTTCTCCGCTTGATTTATACCATGTCACACCATTATCAAATGAACGGGCATAACAGATATCGTGGTTTGTCTCCACTTGCCAAGTTTCACGCCATACCCAGGAAAGGTGAATCGTTCCTTGCTCGTCAACATATAGCTGCCAATAAGCATTCCGCTTATTTTCTCCGTCTATTAAGACATCTTGAACACGGCTCCACTTATGTTCTTTCAATGAATAATGGTTCATTACCAAATTACCACGTCCGGAAGAACCGGAACGGTAAACAAACAATAAATCTCCATCGGACAAAGAGTAAAATTCCGGATAAGTAACATTGCCTTCATCTACTCCGGTCATTGGCATTTTCTCTCCCAATTCCAAAGAAGTGGGAGCAATGCTCCGGCAGTAATTCAGTTTGTGCCCGTGATGATCAAACGAAATATGCAAATACCCTTCTCCATCTATTATCATACTGATGATATTATGAGCATCTTTCACATTTCCACGATATTGTGTACGGTGCAATGTCCACAGTTCCGAATTCAGTTTACGTTTTCCCAATACAAGATAACCTTCAGCATCATAATAGCTGATATACTGCTCATCACCGTGAGTTATCAGGGAGTTGTTACGGAATACCGTAGTATTGACCGAAGTACAACTATATCCCTTCCCCACTTCAACCAAATGTTGAGGGTAACATAGTACAGGAATAAACATGATTCCGCAAAGTAGTAGCAATATTCGCCTCATGTTCATTCTTCTTTTTTATTTATCAAAAATAGAAAAGTCCCATTTCTCATGCCAGGGAATTGTAATTTTCCCGTCTTTTATCAATACAGGCAACCAGACATAGCGAGAATCCTCCAAATCTTTCTTTTTCCAACGGTCAAACATAGCGATGTATGCATCCTTCTTGCCAATAACAGGCTGAACGTATGTGCTTTGTGCATAGAATGTCTTGTCCGCATCCGGCCCCGTGCAAGGATTACCGATTGTTTTCCACGTACCCATGATAGAATCCGCAACCGCAATCTCCGCTACATTCGGATCCCAGCCTGTACAACCGGAACTCAACATATAGTATTTACCATCATATTTAAAGACAGCAGGAGCTTCACGGGATTCTTTCACAAAATTACGTGTAAAACGTCCGCTCGGTTTCAGATAGTCGTCAGTCAGCAAGCTGATATACATTGTAGCATTGTTCTCCGAAGAGTAGAATTGATAAGCACGGCCATCATCATCCACAAAAACGGTCTGGTCGCGACTCATCGCATTGTTAGGGCGGAAACTTCCCTGATAAATAAATGGCCCGACAGGAGAATCGGAAACAGCAACTCCGGCACAAGCCTTGCTGTAATCGGCACTTTCCACATGTGCCCACATCACAAATTTACCTGTCTTTTTATTATAAACCACTTTTGGGCGTTCCAAGACTTTGGACGGATGCAGATCGTGATCCGGGTCATTTTTAACAGCCGGAAGCACAATACCTTCAAATTTCCAGTTCAGTAAGTCCTTGGAAGAGTAGCAACCTACTCCAGTCACATCCGTACGATAACATTCCCACGTAGCCCATTCGGGCAGAACGGTTTTTCCTTTCTTATATTCACCATACCAATAGTAAGTGCCATTGTGATAAAGAAGCCCGCCACCATGAGCATTGATCGGATTTCCATCCGTATCTTTCCATACTTCGCCGGGAATAAACTCCGTATTCTCCTGAGCCTGTACGGCCACAGGTAATAAGCCTACGCAAATTACAAATAGTAATAATAGTTTAGCCATATATCAATCTCTGTTAGTTAGTTTATTTTAATGAAAAGCATGATCTTTCGGAAAGTCCTTTCCTTCCCAAGCCTTTTTACTGGTCCAATCTTCAGCAGGAGATGTCCAGAATGTATGGTCGGCGGGAAGTCCGAGCGGCAGGAAAGCAAGTGATGCCATATATAGACTGCCATTGTTCGTATACCAGTCGGAAATATTCGGCTGCTTGCCATTGAATCCTAAAGTTAAAAATCCCTTTTCATTGAAGTTACGGTCATCACCAAACATTCTTTTAATAACTGCCGTCATAGCTGCACGAACTTGTCCATCCGGTAATTCCTTGGGCAGCCATCCTCTCCATGCCAATAAAGCTAAAGGCTGCAAAGTTCCTGTACGATAAGTGATAGAACGACCGAAAACCGGAAGCGCCCCTTCCGGAGAGATAAACCGTTCCAAAATCATTCCGAAACGCTGCATCCGTTTCTTTGCACGGTTATAGTCACAATCCGGTGCGTTCCAAATCTTACTTTTACCAGCATTTGTCATGATTTCCAAAGGTTCTATATACATCGGATGCAAAACAAAACTATTATAATAGTCAAAAGCAAAACCCGGACCATCGGAGTACCAACCATCGCCTACGTACCACTCTTCTACTTTACGCAAAGCGGAAACTATGCGGTAAGTATCACTTGGAGCGCCTGCTTTACGCAAGAATGCTTCGACCGTAGCAGAAAACAACAACCAATTTGTGTAAGGCGGATCTACTCGGCGAAGTTGTGTAAACTCAGCTATATAACGTTGTTTCGTAACACTATCTAAAGGAATCCATAAAGCATCATAGCCTCTTATAAAACTCTCTGCAATATAGGCTGCGTCAACCAACGTTTGCCCTTCTTTTCTCCACAAAAGATAATCGGGACTTTCGGGGTCAACAGCCTGTACGTAACTTTTCAAAGCCCATTCACGCAATTGTTTTCGTTGAATGCTTTCTGCCGTATCATCGTCCGGCAAAGAAATCCAAGGAGCTAACCCAGCCATTAATCGACCAAAGCACTCCATATAGGTTACTTTCTTGTTTCGCCCATCCCATGTAGGACTGACTTCTACCAGCATATTCTGTTGCAGCTTCCCTTCACTCAGATTACTAAGTACCGGAGCAGCCATTCGGTACAACACCCCCGCCCATAATTCACGGTCAGTCGGTTCCTTTACTTGTTTCTTCTTTTTTGCCAATAAGTCCTGTGACGGAATCAGCAAGATTGCGATCAGCAATAGTAATGTACAATGTTTATTCAATCTCATGATATTATTTAGGATTTTCGTACGCAAAGATACTTTATACTCATAAGAGTAAGGTTCAATTTTATATCAAAAAAGGGATACAAAACAACCATTTTTCATACAAAAGCTGTAATATATGCGAGTTTAATCAGGTTTCCACCTATCCACCCATTCTATAAAAGGTATTCCTTTCTCATCAAACCGGACAGGTAGCCAAATGTAACGAGAGTCAGCCAAACTTTCCGGCCTCCAACTATCTGCCATAAAAATAAATTGTTTTTCAGTCCCTTGCAAAGGGAGCACATACGTGCTCTGCCCTCCGAAAGTTTTATCCGCATTCTCTCCGACACAAGGATTTGGTAGTTGTTTCCATTCCCCTAAAATCGAAGTAGCAGTCAACAAACGAGCTTTATTAGGTTCCCAACCCGTACAGCCGGAAGTTATCATCCAGTAGATTCCGTCTTTTTTAAAAATAGCAGGAGCTTCATTATGTCCACCTGGAAAAATACGTATATACTTGCCTGTATGACTAAGATAATCATCAGACAATTCTGCAATCTGCAATGTCAGATTGTCTTCCGAAGAATAAATATGATAAGCTTTTCCATCATCATCCACAAACAAAGTCATATCACGGGACATTTGTCCTCCTTCCAAATCTCTTTTCACAAACATTCCCTTTTCAACTGCATCATACCATTCCGGAGTCCACCATTTTTCATATTCTGAAAGATTCCATTTGATCCGTTTCTCTTTCTTCGTCATATTCAATGGATAGATACTCGAATTTACACGAGCCGAACGAATAAAACAATAAGGTCCAGTTGGTGAGTCACTGACAGCGACGGCAGCACGGGCCGGTCCATACCCCCGGCCTTTCAATTCCAGATGAAACCACATTACGAATTTTCCGGTCTGCTTATTATAAATAACTTTCGGGCGTTCCATGATGCACCCTTTTTCAATATCACTTCCTTTTGCTTCAGATATGGGTAACACCACTCCTTCATAGTTCCAGTTCAACAAATCAGTAGATGAATAACAATTGATCCCTTTTTCGGTCACAAAGCCCGATTCGGGGCGATGTTCACCGAACCAATAATATTTTCCTTCATGATACAAAACGCCTCCACCATGAGCATTAATCACATTTCCCTCCGTATCTCTCCAAACCTTACCAGAAACAATTTTTTTCTCTTTCTGATAAACCCGCACATAATCTATTTCATACTTCATCGGCAAAGCACTCTCATCAATCGGACCACCATTGATACCACCAATAGCCAAATTCAACAAAAGATATTGCGGTTTCGTAAAAGGATTCGTCCTCTTGCCGATACTTCCGTTTACAGTATCCTTTAAAGGAATCTCATTCAACAGTTCATCATCCAAATAGAGTTTGATAACTTCTTCATCCCAATCCATCCGCCAAATGTGAAATTTGGAAGCCCATTCCGGATCTTTCTCCGTAAAATGGATATAGGGTGTGGCCTTACTATTCCATTTAGCCCCCCATTGCTTGTCCGTGCCCCACGCAGCATTTGCCAAAATATGAGGAACTCCTTTGATTTGGTAATATTCCATAATATCTATCTCTCCACATGAAGGCCACTCCATATTACTACCCAATGTCCAAATAGCCGGCCATGCACCTTTCGCCACCGGTATGCGGGCACGTACTTCAAAACGCCCATAGAGAAACTCCTTCTTTCCGGCAGTCGTCACCGATGAAGAAGTATATTCTATAAATTCCCGTTCTTTACGCCAATCGTTACTACCGGGTATGTAAAGAGGATTCTGACGATTCCGCTCTTTCCGAGCTTCGATGACAAGGAAGCCTCCTTTACAAACTGCATTGTCCGGCTGATACCATTGAGCCTCCTCATTGCGGACATAACCCTGTTCATAGTTCCATACGGAAGGGGATAATCTCCCCTCCGTATTAAACTCATCGCTCCAGACCAGCCTCCAATCGTCATTCCGCGCAGTTGCGAGCAAAGGCAAGGTCGTCAGTAACAGCAATATAACTGAATAATTTTTCAAATATACCATTGCTTAATCCTATCGTTTATTCAAACTGATAAACACGAACATAATCCACATGATATTCAAGCGGGAACTTAGACAAGTCCGGTTCACCTCCATTGGATCCCAAAGCCAGATTCAACCAGATACATTGTCCGAATCCTTCATCATTCTCTTTACCCGCGTTATTACCTTCATCAAGATATGGATTACGATATGATCCTCTCCACCAATCATCCAGTCCACCAGATCCATTTCCTGTAGTCGCTTTCAAATCCTTAATTTCATTCATCAATTCGTCATCCAAATAAAGTCTCAAGGTATTCTCGTCCTCATCCAGGCACCAGTCCATACGCCAAATATGATACTTCTTCCCCCAATCTTTATCTTTCGCTATAAATTCAGCAACCGGCCTGTTATAAGACTGCCATTTGCCGTTCCAACGGGTGTCCGATCCCCAACAAATATTGGCGTGTACGCTCGGCTTTCCATTTACCAGATAATATTCAAGCAAATCAATTTCGCCTCCCAGCGGCCATTCCCAGCACCAACTGTCAGTGCTTCCACCAGTCGTCCAGATAGCCGGCCATGCTCCCATTGCCGTAGGAATCTTGGCTCTGACGAGCATTCGTCCTTTCCGGAATCTATAATCTTTTGTAATCAGGCAGCTCGAAGTATACTCAGCATATTCACGATTCTTTTTCCAGTCGCTACTTCCAGCTTCATAATTCGTATTCTTTACCCGTTCCTCTTTTCCTGTAATTATCAATGCCCCGTCTTTACAAATAGCATTTTCTTTCTGATACCATTGCAATTCCTGATTACGTTGGAAGCCTTCTTCCCAACGCCATACATTCCAGTCCGGTTCTCCCGTTCCATTAAATTCATCATGAAACTTCAAAACCAGTCCTTCTTCCGTCGTTTCCGGTGCATCATTGGGATCAGGCACATATTCCGGTCCTTTTTCATCTTCAGCCGATTCTACATAGGTCACATTGAAAAGTAACATCAACGTATTTGTTTTAGAATTAATTCCATAAGAGGATGAGCCCTCAATCGCTAACGGAAGTACATACAACAAATTCCTCTCCGCTTCCTGGCAAGCTGCAACCAGTTCACTAGAATAGACTGTTACTGATACGGCATCCGATTTTGTTTCACCAGCTTGTAGCGTTAATGTCTGAGAAGATAAATGATAATAGGACTCCGGAAGTAATTCCGCACCGTCATATTTTGCATAAATGCCTCCTTCCGCCACCTTAGCTAGCACTTTATTCAATGTATCTTTATTCACAACCAAGCTAACTTTAGCTTCTTGTCCGGCTGTGCGTCCTTGATAAAGAGACAAGCTCAACTTATAAGTAAAGTTTTTAACAGGCGTTTCATCCTCACTTTGCCGTAAATCCGTAGTCACGTTACATTCCGCACCATCCCACACTTCACGGGCTTGCGTCAGATTCAACAAATTCAGATCTAGTTGACCTTCATAACTAAAATCTTTATCATCGTCACAGCCATATACTCCACCGATGAGGGTGGCCGCCATACAGGCGACCATCCATATTTTATTCATTTTCATCATAAGTCTCATTTTAAATTAATCCAAAGGAACTGTTTCCGGGTCATACTTTTCAATATCCGCATCAAAAAAGGCAATCTCCCCTATATGAAAATATTTCTTGTTCAACGAACTTGTCAATACATTGAAACGGAAATATTTAAACTTCTTACCCGGCATTACAAAATCAGAAGCGTATTTTGTCTGACGTGTTGTGGGCAATCCACTCAAAGTAGAAACAGTTTCCCAATGTTCACCATCCGTACTAATCTGTAATTCCGCAGAAGTAGGGAATCCGTCCGTGTTACCTGTATCCCGCGTATAATACTCGAATGCAAAATTTTCATGTTCTTCCTTTAAATCGATCTGTATATAATGCGGCAGGTCAACTTGCGGAGAATGCCAGTTGGTGTGAAAAAAAGAGGGATCCGCCGTTTTACCATCTATCAAACGGTCAAAATACCCTTCAGACGCGTCCGGATAATTACAAGATAATTGGTCTACTATCAGACTGACCTGTGTACGGGATTTCTCCGTATACGATGCCGGCATCGCTCCCGACCGTGCTTTCAATTCCTGAACTGCTCCTGCTTCATGAGCCGCATTAAAGGTCTGCAAATAAAAAGTATAGTCTCCGAAACGAGCACGAGTATTTTCTATCAACATTTCCGTTGTTCCTTTAGAAGCAATCTTACAGATATTTTTCTTTTGTAAAGGGTCATAATAGCGAATCTGCATATAAGCGTAATCTCCTTCCGGTGCTTTCCAAGTCAGTTTAATCTGTCCCGGCAAAGCCTCCGACACGACCGTAGAAAGTTCAACGGCAGCAGGACTTCCTCCCCCCGATGTTTCAAATTCTTCAAAATTCTTATCACAGCCAACCAGTCCTAAAAGCGCAAAGGCTGCAATCATATATTTAACATTCAACTTCATAGCTTTTATCTTTTATCATTAATAAAACTTACCAACCCGGATTCTGGCTCAGATTCGGATTCTTACGCATTTCCGAAGCCGGAATCGGAAAGAAATACATTTTATCATCCCAAACCAATGATTTATTTGTCCGCTCATAGAGGAAGTTTCCATCCTCTTTTTGGGTAATCTGCATACGCCCGATTTTAGTGAAGCCACCTTCTTTCCAACGGCGAACATCCCAGAAACGATGTTGTTCGAAAGCCAATTCTACCATTCTTTCTTTTTTATATCGTTCCCAAAATTCAGTGTTAGAAATATTATCCGGGAAATCCGGCATTTGTACATCCGAACGCTGACGCACCTTATTGATTGCAGCACAAGCAGACATCCTGAATTCGTTGTCCGTAGCACCGGCCGCTCCCAAATAACGGTAGATTGCCTCTGCATAATTCAGATAAAATTCTCCCAGACGGAAAATAACCCAGTTATGCCGTTTGCCTCCACTGCCACTTTCCGCACTGATGTCGGTAGACGCATCCAAATACTTCTTCAAATAATAACCGGTCGGTGTTGCATAAGGAAGAGGCAGACCATTCTTACCGCCAATAAATGTTTCCAACGGATTCGGATTCGTATTCGGCCATTTGTCACCATTACATGCGATAGTCATGCCGAAACGCGGATCTTTATCTCCATTATCCTTAGATTCGTAAGCATCCACCAATGTTTGTGTCGGGCAATTACCGGAACTGGCATTCTCCATACCAACCGGGAAATTAGTATATTCCGGACTACTAGTATCTCCAATACGACGAACGAAAATCATTTCAGAAGCTTGATAATTATCCGTACCCCAAATATCCGTATATTTTCCAAGCCGGATACCGTTAGCCGTACAATAATCAATAACAGCTTTATTGGCCACAGCAGCTTCACGCCATAAATTCCGGTCTTCACCACCACTGAACAGTTTGCTTGCTCTATATAATGCGGCACGGGCTTTTAATGCCAAAGCCGTTCCCTGCGTGACACGACCGGCCTCCGGGTTGGAACCACCTGCAGCATCATTATCCAAAGCGGAATAAGAAACGGGTAACTCAGGCGCCACTTCCTCACATTCACTAATAATAAAATCAAAGACTTCCGACGCCGGAGTACGTGAAAGAGAATTAGCTTCTTTCTCTGTCAACACATTCACCGTAAAAGGCACATCCCCATACGCACGCACCAACAAGAAATAGTAATACGCACGTAGCAGACGAACTTCATACTGATAACGATTAAACCGGTTCATCTGAGCCTCATAATCCTGCGCATAGCGTAAATCATAAAAATCAAGGTCTTTACTTTCTTCCAGAAAGTAATTAGCGGCACGAATACCCGAATAATACCCCCACAGAGATTTAGGGTTCAATGCACTCCAAGCACCATTTGTATAGTCGAGAACAGATGAATAAGTAACAGCCATTTCTGCTTCATCACAAGCGGAAGCCAATGACTGATAGCTTGGCAAGTCGGAATCCAGATAACTATAGATATTATTCACAAATCCTGCCGTACGGGAAAAATCCGAAAAGACATAATCCTTGTCGTATGACGTGTATTCATGATAATCCATCTTATCGTTGCAAGCTGACACCACCGCTATACAAGCTATTCCTAGGCATATATTTTTCAATTTCATAGTTTCTTTCTTTTTATAGCGTTAAACGTTAAAATCCTACTGACAAACCAACATGAATAGATCGGGTAGCAGGATAAGAGTTATTCATCGCTTCCGGATCCAATTGGTCAATACTATCGAAGCAAAGTAAATCAACCCCTCTTACATATACTTTCGCATTCTTTACCCAAAACCTGTTCAACCAGGATGAAGGAAGCTTGTAGTACACCTCACAATTACGCAACTTCAAAAAAGAACGATCTGCCAACCATAAAGAGCTTGTCTGCAGATTGTTGTCAACAGTTTCCGTTGTCAACCTTGGGAAACGAGCGTTCGGAGTTTCCGGTGTCCAACGATTCCGGTAAACATAATTAGAAATTGTCGTATTATCCACCAATGGACGATAGTAAGTTCCCGACAAGATTGCCGTATAATTTCCCACTCCTTGGAATTGTGCACTAAAACCTAATCCCTTCCATTCCAAACCAAGACTGAACGAATAATAAATTTCAGGACATGTACTATTGTATCCCATAGCTACTCTATCATCCGAATTAATTACTTTATCACCATTCATGTCCTTGTATTTAATATCTCCGGCCTTTACCGGTCCAAACTGCTGTGGCAAGCTATTATCTATATCTGCCTGATCTACAAAATATCCAATAGCCTGCAATCCAAAGATTTGTCCTACCGGATTGCCCGTAGAGCGCGTATAGTCGTAAGCTGCCGGTTCTTCTAGCATTTCTATAATTTTACTTCGATTGTAAGTGAACGTTCCTCCCAAATTTAATTCCACATTACCCATCTTCTTATAGTAATTGGCGCCGATTTCCGTGCCCCAACTATCTACGATACCCGCATTTACATAAGAACCGGATGCGCCCAACACCGCCGAGTTCTGTCCGTCTGAACTGACCCAAATATCAGAACGTCTTTCATAAAAGCCATCCACTGTCAAAGTCAATCCCTTGAACAAGGTAGCATCCACACCCGCATTATACTTATAAGCTTTTTCTGTGGTTCCGTTAACAGATGCCAGACGACCTTCATGCCAGCCTCCGTCACCACCGAAATTATTATTTATCGGATAGCCATTACCGCCACCTACCGTCTCATTCCAATAGCCGTTACCGGGAATATTATCCGTATTCAACATACCGAAGGAAGCCCGCAGTTTCAGGAAATCCACCACATTCTGGCTTTGCATAAACTTCTCATTAGAAATAAGCCATGCCAGCCCAACTGTAGGAGATACATTCCAGCGATGATCGGGCGCCAATAAGTTGGAGGCAGAAGCCATCAATGTAAAATCTGCAAAATAACGGTTCTTAAAGCCATAATGAGTATACCAACCCGCATTCTGACGGTAGAACGTATTATTGATCCCTTTAGCATTATCATATTTATAGGTATAAAGTAACATGGAATACAGACTGTGTACACCAAACTGACGTTGCCAATCGACATTCATTTGGAAGTTAAAGGCGCGATATTGCCAGTCAAGTTTGCTGTCACCCGACATTTCCGTATCTTTTCCTCCCGTTATTTCCTCACCAGCTATCGGCAATCCGTTTTCCCAGGAAGCGACCGATGCCATACCATATTTATATCCTTTTGTGTGATTCTCCCAGTAAGAAGCGAGATTGTCATATCCTATACGGACAGAAGCTCCTAACCCCTTGGTTAAAGAAGACAAATCCTGCCGTAAAGACATATCAGCATATAATCCACGAGTATGTCCTTTTGAGTATGCGCGCCCTTCAGTCAACGCTACCGGATTCCAGTTCTCACCCCAAGTAGTATTTCCTCCCCACAAACCACTTTCCGTACGGATAGGGAAAGCCGCTGAAGGTAATTGATACAGTTTGCTTATCAAATTATCGCTGCCCATACCCGGACGACTGAATTCATTCAAAATCCCCATGATATTGGCCTGCATCTTTGTTTTCGGTGACAAATCAATATCCAGATTGGTACGGAAGTTAGCTTTTGAATACTTTTCCTGAGTGGAATAGTCAGCATTCGTATCAAAGTTTTTGATAAATCCACGGTTATTCTGCAAATTCATCATTGTATAATAACGCATCTTGGTAGATCCGCCGCGAAAACTTAATGTTGCGATATCTGACGCCCCACGATCACGAAAAACTTCTTCCCACCAGTTTACATTCGGATAAAGATAAGGAGAAGTGCCATTCTTAAACGCATTCAATTCATTTTGCGAATATCGCACCTGCTTGCCATCATTTGTCAATGCTTCATTTAAGGCAGAAGCATACGTATAGGCATCCGCCAATTCCGGCTTGCGCGTCATATAATTGAAAGCATGGTCATAAGAAAAATTAATCTCACGAGTATCGTATTTACCACGTTTTGTCACAATATTGACTACGCCATTCACTCCCCTATAGCCATAGAGAGCCAACGCGGCCGCATCACGAAGTACACTAACAGATTCTACTTCTTCCGGAGTAATATATTTTAAAGCCTGCCAGTTATTATCCCGTTCAAGTCCGTCCACGACCAACAAGATGCCATTATTACCATTCAGTGTCTTCAGGCCGCGAATATACATCGACGGCATCTGCTCCCATACCACACCGGTACTTTGCATGGTAGTCAGTCCCAGCACATTGCCATATAATGAATTTCCGATTGAAAAAGCCGAACTTTTATCTATATTCTCTGCATATACAGTAGATACGGCACCAGTAGACTCCGCATTCGTTTGCTGCAATCCAAATCCGTAATTTACTTTCTCTGAAGAGTAATCCATGACAACCGTCAATTCCGAACCGTTTTCTATTTTCACCACCTTCATTGCATCATCACCAGTCTGTACTTTCAAACGGCTTCCTTTCACAGCAGTGATTTCAAAACGTCCATTTTTATCTGTAGCCACCCGCACCAATGGGTTCTCTTCAACCGAAACCAAGGCTCCCGCTACCGGCTTCCCTTTTTCATCAAGAACTCTTCCGGTTACATTATCTTCACTTTGTGCCCAGCCGTTCAAGGTGACGCAAGCGAATATCGCTAAAGCTAGTATCTTATATTTTTTCATTTTATTCTATGATTAATCGTAGTTATTCCACATTAATTCCAACCAGGATTTTGAGTCAATCCGTATTTCTTGTTCACCTCTGATGGTGGGAATGCTGACAAATACCACTTCGGACTAAAATTACTCCACCATGCACGGGAAGGATTCACTAGCGGAAACGCTTCATGAGTGAATTTCGTTGGTTTAGGATAAATACTGCTGTTTCCGGTACTTCCGGACCAAGGCGTATTTCCTCCCCCATCATTTCTATAAATCTTCAATCCATGGAGTTGTTTTCTAAAAAGATCTTCTCTTTTATATCGTGTCATGTCAAACAGACGTACATCTTCCAAGCCTAATTCGCAAGCACGTTCTCTGAGGATCTCTTCCAGCAAGGCATCAGCGTCAGTCGTCAGATTCTTGCCGGGATTGCAAACCGCCAAGTCTCCTAAACCAACACGGGCACGTACTTTATTTACTTGCTCAATAGCACCTGGCAGATCATTCTTCGATTTAAGCAAAGCCTCCGCATAAATCAGATACATTTCTGCCAGACGCAGATATGGCCATTGCAGATATTTATCTTTCAGAGAATTGACACCTTCCTTATAGAACTTGTAACATCCGAATCCGGTAGCATATTTGCCTGTCTCTTTCTCTGTATCATTAATATTGTCACGTCCTCCAATCCATAATTCGGCAGCATGATCTCCAAACTGTGTTCCATTCACCAGCATCGTTTCATACAACCGTGGGTCACGAATCGGTTTATTGTAATCATTATCCGTATAAAACAGGTCTGTAGCAGTATTCAACTGGAAAGGTTCGCCATTACTCATTGGAAACATCTCCATAAATTCCAGTGTAGGGGTCAATCCACCCGTAATAACTGTACCATTTCCGCTATTGACAAAAATATACTGCCATTCATCCCATGAATTAAATTTACCGAAACGGGAAATATGCGTAGAAATCAACAGTTCTTTATTATTCTCACGGGTAAAATAGGCCTTATTATACGCATCTCTGTAACCTTTTGCCGTAGCTTCCGTCGCCTGTGTCAGTTCATAATACCCTCTTGATTGAAGTTCTGTAAAGAAATCAACACAAGCCTGCAAACACTGGTCCCATAACTCCGGTTTGTAAGCACCATACCACACCTGATGATTAGTCACAGCATCCTGCGGCGGCTCCGTACAATAGGGGACATTGTCATTAAACAATGGGCTGGCTGCAAACAAAAGAATCTTACACTTGAGCCCCATAGCAGCTGCTTTGGTAAAGCGTCCTTGCCAATTCGTGTCATCCGTACCTAAGTCCCACGGAAGTTGAGGAGTAGCAGCAGCCTCATCTAAAAGATTAATCATGTAATTCACCGTTTCTTCCACCGTAGCGCGAGGCAATTCATAAGAAGGCTGCACGTCATAGGTTTCCTTTATTAACGGAAGCCCTCCAAAATGGCGAAACAAATCAAAATAACGAGATGCTACAATCACTTTAGCTTCTGCCGCCAAACGTTTTTTCTCCGCATCTTCCATATCCGGAACCCGCTCTACATTCTCCACAAAAAGTAATGCAGCACGAATCGCCTCCCAACAATTCTCTTTAGTATAACCAAAGCGCGTATCATCGCTACTATCCTCATCACCTGCCTTATAAGAGCCTGAATAGTATTTCCGGTTAATTCCATTCCAATCCGTGTGGCTATGCCAGCAATCGGACATCATTTCAAAGATTCCTGTGTTCATTTTCCCCTCCACCGTATTCCAATATACAGGGAGCGCGTAATAAAGTTTACTATAAGTATTCCACAGGAAAGCACGAGCGTACGTAGCTTTTCCGAAGATTGTATCTTGCGTTACCGCTACCCCCGGAGCCTTTTCTAAAAAGCTATCTCCAAATTTCACTTGATCGACACAAGAAGAGGAAAACAAAGCTACTCCTGCCAATGTCGCTATAAACCATTTACTTAAATGTTTCATCATATTATTCATAAAGTATTAGAATCCAAGTTTCAATCCAATATTAAATACACGTGTCAAAGGATAATTAGGGCGGGAGCTCTGACGAGATTCCGGGTCTCCCCATTTGAATCCGGTAATAGTAATCAAATTATATCCATTTACATACAACCGGCAATTATCCATCTTCAGTTTCTTCATGAAAGGGAAATTGAAATTATAACCTATTTCCACACTTTTCAGACGCAAATAGCTGGCATTAATCAAATACAAGTCAGACCCTGCATAATTATTGGAAGCATGCAAACTAGAAGTACGCGGGAATTTAGCAGTGAATGTATCAGCCGATGAACGCCACGTTGTATCATACTGATAAAGCAATAATCCCTTTTCATTTGTATCACCCAACGGACGTCTGAATTCGTCTAACATCCGATCCACATTCCAAGCTCCTGTCCATTGCATGGAAAAATCAAAATTCTTCCAACTGAATCCGGTATTCAATCCGGCAGTGTATTCCGGCATATCGGTATACCCTATATCGCGCGTAGCATCATTGGAATTTATTTCACCATCGGCATTCAAGTCCACATAAACGCAATCACCCGGCACCAATGTAATACCATGATTAGCTATCGGACGTCCAAACTCCTCTTGATAACGCATATCTGCCGTTTCATCATAGAACCCCCAAAACTTATACATCGAACGGGAACCTATTCTACGTCCAGTCTCATACATCCAAGGCTCATTTTGATCTACCTCATTCTTATAGACAATTTTATTCCTTGAGAAAGAAATATTAAAGTTTGCCCAATATCTGAAATCATTTTTCAGAGTTTCGTTCCATTTCAACTGTACTTCAAATCCTCTATTCAATGTCTCCCCAACGTTAACAGAAGGAAGTGACATACCTAGAATTGCCGGCAAATAATCGGGTTTAGATAAAATATCACTACGATCTTCCCTAAAGTAATCTAAAGAAACCGTCAAACGCTCTGCCAGGAAGGTGGCATCCACTCCATAATTCTGCTTTACTGCAGTTTCCCACTTGGCATCCGGATTAGAACGGCTGACTTCACTGGCACCGGGCATTTTATTTCCAACATTCTGCCCGAAATAATATCCTCCATCACCATATTGATAAGAATCAGGCAAATATAAGAATCGTTGTGATACATCATTACCCACCATTCCTACAGAAGCACGTAGTTTTAAATAATTCACTACACTTTTAATCGGTTGGAAGAAAGATTCCTCACTTACAACCCAGCCCAATGAACCTGCCGGGAAGAAACCATACCGATTTCCTGGACGAAAGTTTTCCGAACCATTATAACCCGCATTAAACTCTGCCATATAACGGGTTTTCCAATCATAAGTCACACGTCCTACCAAACCTACATATCCGGTAGGAATGTCAGAGTACTCTGACGGATAGTATTTCTTTGATTGATTATAGAGT
This sequence comes from uncultured Bacteroides sp., assembly GCA_900556625.1. Lineage (GTDB taxonomy): Bacteria > Bacteroidota > Bacteroidia > Bacteroidales > Bacteroidaceae > Bacteroides. The sequence continues at coordinate 48,221 of USPQ01000006.1, forward strand.
AACAATGCTGTCACATTATGATCCCCAAACTTACGGGCATAATTCAATGCCAGTTCCATATACCAGTTGCGCGCCTTAGAAAAACCGTTATCAGGTTCCCCATAACTTAATTGAGAGTCAGTCCCATATTTACGAAGAGAAATAGAACCATCAGCATTTGCAACAGGTGTATAATAAGCCTTGGATGAACTCGCTTTCTTAGTATTAGCATATTCTGAATTATAAGCACCTTTCAGTTTTACGGACAATCCTTTTGTGATAAAATCCAACTTTTGATTCAATGCAAGGTCTACATTCAACACATTTGTTGTCTTTGTCTGAAAGCCTTTTCCATAATAAGAGCTCAATCCATCCACTCCCGTAAAAGGAAGAACTTCAGAATTAGATACAACACGTTCACCGTTTACAATACCTGCACCCGCAAAAGGAACCGCCCAATAAAGTTTGCGGAACAATTGATTCTGATCTTCACCTGATTCCGGAGTACGCTTTGTCTCTATACGACCGCCAATATTGACTGACAGTAAGGTTGTTTTCGTTACATCAAAATCCAAATTAGCACGATAATTGTATCGTTTGTAATCAAAGTTAAAATCATCTGTCGCATTAAACTGCTTGAACATACCACCTTGCGTGAACAAACCGGCAGAAACAAAATATTTCATATTACTAGTTCCACCAGATATATTCACATTATGCTGAGACTGAAAAGCAGCCTTATTCATACAATAATCAATCCAATTAATATCCGGATACATCAACGGATTAGAATGATTGCGGAATGTTTCCAACTGTTCATCGCTAAAAGTAGCCACCCCACCATCATTTACTTTCATCATATTATAATAGGAAGCATACTGGTAAGAATTAGCGAACTCCAGATCCTTCGTTCGCACATTGACACCAGCCGATGTAGAGAAAGAAACCTTAGCCTTACCTTCTGCACCACGTTTGGTTGTAATCAAGATAACACCATTGGCACCACGTACACCAAATACAGCCGTAGCTGAAGCGTCTTTCAACACAGTCACGCTCTCAATTTCATTCGGATCAATCTGAGAAAAGTCACGTTCTACACCATCAACCTGAATCAGCGGTTTCGCATTGTTCCATGTAGCGACACCACGCACATAAATATCTGCCGCATCCGCTCCCGGCTCACCGGAATATTGTACAGAAGAAATACCGGTGATTTGCCCGGATAATACATTAGATAAAGATCCTGCCGGAGTCTTCAACAGATCATCCCCCTTCATAGATGAAATAGCTCCTGTGATAGATACTTTTTTCTGTACACCATAAGCTACTACTTGCACTTCACCCAGTGTCTGTGCGTCTTCTTCTAATACTATATTTAGACTAACACCTTTCTTTGCGGTTACCTCTTTATCCTTGTAACCAATAAAACTAATTTTGATTTTCGCACTTGCACCGGATACATTGATTGAAAACTTACCCTCAAAATCGGTAATGGTTCCTTGTGTCGTTCCTACAACCTTTACATTGGCCCCAATCACCGGTTCACCATAGGCATCCTTCACTACACCTGTGATTCTTGTAGAATTCTGTTGTACTACCTCCGGCATGGGAGTATCGTCACCATAGCCGTTCAGAGGAATCAAAAGAAATAAAAACAAAGGGAATACGATTGGGAGTAACCGTTTCTTCCCGACTTGTCTTCCATGGAAGGTCTTTCGCTTTTCCATTCAGTATAAAATTAAGATTAAACATTAAATAAACAAATCTCATGATCCTTAGGAATCACAACGCAAAGATAGAAACCTCCCCTCCTACCAACCTCCAAAGATGCTTTTTAGAGGTAGAATTTTAGACATTCGCCTTTTTTGAATGATAATTCGACATAAAAAAGAGCATAGAAAACTTTCCCTATACAAAGTACAAGGATTAAGCAGAACAAGATAATATAAAATAGAAAGGTAAACCAGAACAGATTTCTACTCGTGCTCTTTTTCAACTACAAATTGGTCGAGGTATTCAGAAGGTAAAACTCCAAACTCTTTCTTGAAGCAAGCACTGAAATATTTTGGATCATTAAATCCGACCGCATAAGCCAATTCGGAGACACGTATACTATTTCCTTTTTCCTCCATAATCCGGCAAGCCGATTTCAAACGGACGTTCCGGATAAAGGCAGAGGTGTTCAGCCCAGTCAAAGACTTTAACTTCTTATATAAAGTAGATTTACTAGTTTTCATTTCATCCGCAAACTGGGGTTGGTCAAATTCACAATCTTCCAAATGATTATTCACACAGTCAATGGCTCGTTGCATAAAATCCTCATCCAGACTGGTATAATTCAAATCTTTTAATTCAAAAACCAGCTGTTTCTTAAATTCGTGCGCCATACGCTCCTTATATTTCAGCAAATTACGAATACGTGCATGCAATACAGACAAATTGAAAGGTTTGCTTATAAAAGCATCCGCCCCTACCTCATACGCTTCCGCCCTGTCCTCTTCCTTATTTTTAGCAGTCAATAGAATCACCGGAATATGACTGATTTCCAGTTTCCCCTTCACATATTTACAAAACTCCATTCCGTCCATCTCCGGCATCATCACATCAGACACAATCAAATCAATGTCTTCATTCTCCAACACTGCAATGCCTTCTTTACCATTTTCAGCAGTAAAAACATTGTATTCATGCCTCAAGAGTTTCGTCATTAAATGCAATAGTTCCTCATTATCTTCTATTACTAATATAGAATTTGCCTTTTCGGCCGTAACTAATATTTCATCAGACTGTTTCTCATCCATTTCTTCTTCATAAGCTACTAATTTCTGAACCGGTAAGATTACTTCATCATCAATTTGTTCTTCCCTGAAATAAGAACGGTCAATAGGAAGGCGGATAATAAACTCTGTTCCCTGTCCTTCTTCACTTTCCACAGTAATAGTTCCTTCATGCAACTCTACCAAATCTTTAGTTAATGAAAGCCCGATTCCTGTACCAATGGTATTAAATTTCCGGTAATCACCCTCGTAGAAACGACGGAAAAGTGTCTTTTGTTTCTCTTTCGATATCCCTTTCCCATTGTCCTTTACACGTAAAAGCACCCAATCTTTATTTTCCGCATAGGATAAAGTTACCTGAATAAAACCATCTTCTTTTGTATATTTTGCAGCGTTAGACAGCAGATTATAAAGAATCTTATCCAATTTATCCGTATCAAAATAACCAATGATTGATTCCGGATCACACAACACAGAGAAATGTATCTTTTGTTTCTTAATCAAAGGCTGAAAACTTTCCGCCCCATTTTTCACAAAGGAAGCGATATCTCCCGGAGATACACGAAGCCTCAGATTGCCGGTTTCCGCTTTTCGAAATTCAAGGATTTGTTGTAATAAACGTATCAACCGACGAATATTACTATTCATCACCACATACAAGTCTGTATGCTTTGGAGCTTGTATTTTAAGCTCATCTACGGTAGCTGAAATAATTGTCAACGGAGTCAGCAATTCATGGGTAATATTTGTGAAGAACTGCAACTTGGCATGGTTCAATTCCTCCGCTTTCGCCTTCTCCAATTCACGCAAACGGAGTTCATTCCGTAGTAAAATACGATTTTTCGTTATTCTGTATAGTCCAATGACAGTTCCAATGACAATCAATAAATATAAAATATATGCCCACCAGGTTGCCCAAAATGGAGGAAGCACAACAACCGTCATTTCCCGAATATATCCATTCCAAATACCATTCTCATTTGTCACTTTCAATTTAAATTTATACGTCCCGCTTTTCAAATTATTATAGTAAGCAAAACGACGATTGGCGCTTGTATAAACCCAATCCTTATCAAATCCCTCTAACTGATAAGCGTATCGGTTAAGTTCGGGATTCTTATATGTCAGTGCCGCAAACTCTATATTGAAGTTATTATATTTATAAGGTAACTCTATTTTCTGAGTAAAAGCAGGAGTTAATGGAGATATTTCCCGTTGCACCTCCAAAGGTAATGTACTTATGGAACGATTGAATATCTTTATATCCGTAATTGCAAACTGAACATCTCCTTGAATATCTTCCATATCCTCAGGAATAAAGCTATTATAGCCTTTATAACCACCAAAAAACAATTCTCCCTCCCGACTGCAAGCAGATTGAGCGATAAAGAAATTTCCTTGTAGCCCATCAGCTTCTGTGTACACACGAACAACCGGTTCGTTACTTTTCATTTGAGCACCCAGTTTTACCAAACCGACATTCGTCCCCAACCACAAATTTCCATTTTTATCTTCTTCGATACTTCCGACCATATCTCCGGGAATATTATATTCCTGATTTTTCTCTTCAAACCGGTCATTCTGTCTATTATACAGATAAATTCCTCCCCCTTCGGTGCCAACCCATAAACGTCCCGATTTATCTATGTGCAAACACAATACATTATTGGTCAGCATTCTTTTATTATAAAAACTATAATTATAATATTTCAAGGTAGACGGATTTCGGATGTCACCTTCAATATGAATCAGACCATAATTCGAAGTGGCTATCCACATACTATTATCACTATCGGCAATTATATCCCTTACATAAAACCAATTCAATTGAGCACCATCTACAAAACTCATATTTTCGAATAAAAAGCTATTTCCATCCGCCAACTGTACACCTAAACTTCCACGTGTACCTACCCAACAATTAGCATATTTGTCTTCATAAAGTGCAGAAACACAAGAAGAACCTAAGAATTTACAATTTTCCGGAGTCAGGTTTCTTACCCTTTGTCCTTTGTGGTAAGCAAATATTCCACCATCATACGTTCCAAACCAAATTTCTCCACTACCCTTTCTCTGGACGACAGAAAAAACTGTGGGAATAGTCATTCCGGTAAATTCCGGCATTTGTGAATGCGACTTCAATTTTCCTGTTGCATATTCCAGACAAGCTAATCCATAGGTACCGATCCCCATCCAAATATTATTGTCAGAATCTGTAAACAAAGACCGTACGGAAGTGGTCGGAATATCATCATCGGCAAAATTCAAACTATGAAAGGTAAACATAGACTGATGTGTATCTGCATTCAGGACTCCTCCTCCAATAGAACCAAGCCACATCATACCGGAGTTATCACGTATAATGGAATTTATTTCATCACAAGAAATATAATGAGAAGAGCCGCGGGATTTATAATTAATAAAGTGTCCGGGAGTATCATTGCTCATAATACTCAACCCGCTACGTGTTCCTACCCACAAAGTATTGGTATTCAAGTCTTCAGATATATCATATACAATATCATCGGATAAACTAATATTGTCACCTAATTTATGCCGATAGTTCACGTAAGATACCCGCTGCAGGTCTTTCGGATTATTGAGTTTAAAAAGTCCGCAATTCCAACTACCTACCCATATGTTTTTATTGGTATCTTCGTAAATAACATGAGCAGAATTACGTTCATTCAATTGAGGATAAGCATAAAACTTGTCGGTAGAAGGGACATACCTATATAATCCCGACGACCATGTACCAATCCATAAATCACCTTCCGAGTCTTCGAATAAAGATTTGATAGCAGTATAATCCAGGACTCCATCAGTCTGTTCCCGATGATAAACTACAAATGAATCTTTTTCGGCAATATATTTGCACAGCCCGGAATCCGTTCCCAGCCATACAGAATGATCCCGAGTAACCAACAAACAAGATACGACATTATTAGGAATCTCAGGAGCCAGAATTTTTCTGATCTCCCCTGTTTTTTTATTAAGAATATTCAAGCCTTCCTGAGTGCCAATCCACAAGTTGTGTTTATAATCATCCACCAAACAAAGTATGTTGTTATTAGTCAGTAAACCGGGGGCGTAAAGATTTGATTTATATAACGTTGCCTCATAGCCATCATATTGATAAAACCCGTAACGGCTAGCCAACCAGATAAAGCCATCCTTATCCTGATAAACTTTCTGGATTTCATCTGTAGGCAAATTATTAAGAGCAGGCAGTTTCTTAAAATTCAAATGTGAAACAATATCACCTTCGAATGCGAAAAGTAAAGTTGAAAATAAGGCACAAAAAATAGAGGCATAAAACCTTCTATTGATACAAGAATATTGATTGTTTTCCATAATACAATAATTGTAATATTTGCAAAGATAAAAAAGTTTTATGTATATATAAGGAGAATTATCATTCTTTTTAATCGATTTTACACGCAAAAACGCCCTTTTCTGTAATTGAATGATATATAACCGTTATCGAAACATATTTGCTCCAAAGATTTGATTAAAAGAATTATATTTGAACCCTGAAACAAATACCTCAAGTCATGAAACATTTATTTATCAGGTTTCTTTTATTTTACCTGTTTTTTATTGGAATAAGCCCAATAAACGCACAACACAGAAAGGCTGCTAATCCTATTTTATCCGGCTTTCATGCCGATCCGGAGATCTTATACTCCCGGCAGACCAAACGTTATTATATCTATCCTACCAGTGACGGTTTCCCCGGTTGGGGTGGAAGTTATTTTAAGGTCTTCTCTTCAAGGAATTTGAAGGAATGGAAAGAAGAAAGAGTCATTTTAGATATGAAAAAAGATGTCTCTTGGGCAAACGGAAATGCTTGGGCCCCCTGTATTGAAGAAAAGGAAATAGACGGGAAATATAAATACTTTTTTTATTACAGTGCAAATACTGTCACTAATAAAGGTAAGCAAATAGGAGTAGCCACGGCAAACTCACCGACCGGTCCGTTCACCGATTCCGGAAAACCGATTATCACTTCCTCACCTGTCGGACAAGGGCAACAAATTGATGTGGATGTATTTACTGATCCCACATCAGGCAAAAGTTATCTCTACTGGGGGAACGGCTATATGGCAGGGGCCGAACTCAATAATGATATGCTGTCTGTCAAAGAAGAAACAATCACGGTGATGACTCCCAAAGGCGGAACTCTGCAAACGTATGCTTTCCGAGAAGCTCCCTATGTATTCTTCAGAAAAGGAGTTTATTATTTCCTATGGTCCGTTGATGACACGGGATCACCCAATTATCATGTAGCTTATGGGACCGGCAATTCTCCATTAGGCCCCATTCAGGTTGCCAAAGAACCGATTATTCTCATACAATCTCCTAAAGATGAAATTTACGGTCCGGCACATTGTTCGGTTCTTCAAGTTCCTGACAAAAAGGACAGTTGGTTTATCGTATATCATCGTATTAATAAGGAATATCTGAAACATGGACCGGGTTGGCACCGTGAAGTCTGTATAGACCGGTTGGAATTTAATAAAGACGGGACAATCAAGCAAGTAATTCCCACACCCTAATCCCATTATCAAGTTTCATTAGAAAATGATAAATCAGGATCAGGTAAAGTCAGTTTCCTTATGGGAAACTCTAGTTTCCAAGGCTCGAAACTTTAGTTTCAAAGGTTTGAAACCAATCGTTTCACTAAGGGAAACACTTTGTTTCTCGGTGAGAAACAGAATCGTTTGCCTTAGCTACTTTTTCGCCTGTAGACCCTATCTAAATTGAAGGTGATAGGTGATAGATTAGGTGATAGGTTAGCGACAACCTATCACCATTCTGAATGTACGATGAACAAGCAGTTTCAGAAGGGAGGTGATAGGTTGAAAGAGGATTCTTGTTTTTTACATAGGAAGAGGATTGCGAATATACAGGGTCCGGCATTTATAATGTTTCTTCTATCCGATCAGAAAGCACAATTCCTCCTTGAGGATAAACTTCTAATTGCACCCTTCCCTTTTCTTTTACCTTCAAAGGTATAAGCTGAGGTTCTCCTCTCTTATCATCTTTATAAAGAGACACTGTTTTTCCGGCAAACATATCCAAATCAAACTTCAATTTTAACGGTTCACTTCCGGCATTTACAGCTGCTACATACCAAGTATCTCCATGACGACGGGCTAAAACTATGTATTTTCCCGGATAACCTTCAATGAAACGTGTTTCATCCCAAGTGACAGGAACCTGTTTCATAAAATCCATGCAAACCGGAGAAACATCATTCAGATTATTCGGAGCAAGAGCAAAGTTCTGAACGGGGTTTTGGAATAGTATGGCTGTCGCCAACTGGAATATGTCAGTAGTACGACGAGTGGTGCCTCCGTCATTGTTACGATTCAGACGCTTGTTCAGGAAGCAGCCGCCAAACTCCATACAGCCTACTGCGTTGCGAATGAACGGATGCAGGCAAGTATTGAATGCTTCTTCATCACAGAAATGCTGGCTGAACACCATATTCTCGGAAGCCAGCACAGCTTCACTGCCTACATAATTGGGATACATACGTTCCCAGCCGCGAGGTAAGGTGCAACCATGGAAGATTACCATTAGCCCGTGGTCATCCGCATCGCTCAGGATCTCTTCATACAGGCGCATCGTCTCCTGTTTGTCGCCACCGAAAAAATCGACTTTGATTCCTTTTACACCCAGGCTTTGCAGCCATTTCATTTCACGTTTGCGGATGATTGCATTGTCCATGTGATTAATCGGGCCTTGTTCAATGTCATTCCAATAGCCGGAGGAACTGTACCACAAAAATAATTCCACTCCTTTGCCACGTGCGTAGTCAATCAGAGATTTCATACGTTCACGGCCGATATTAGTATCCCACCAGTTATCTATCAGTGCATATTCATATCCCATAGCGGCGGCAAAATCAATGTAACGCATCTGGTCGTCATAGTTGATACTGCCGTCCTGCCAAAGAATCCAACTCCATGTGCCACGCCCGAAACGGTAGTCATGCTTCGTCTCATAAAGAGGGTTTACGACATCCCAAGGAACAGTGGTTTCCACAATCGGTTTCAACGTTTCGCCGACGGTAATCGTACGCCAAGGGGTAGCACCGGGTAATGCGAATGCCGGAGCAACCGTTCCGTTGCCATTATTCTCTTCGGGCATCGGGAACGCCACTGTGTACAGATTGCCTTCACTGACATCGCTCAAACGGGAACCGCAATAGCGACTGTCTACTCCTGTTTCGCTCACCAGCACCCAACCGGCGTCACCGATACGGAACAGACAAGGGAAAGTATATCCATGACCGTACTGCGAACGTTCGCTCATCGGTGCATCCGCTTTATATTCTTCTTCATAACTCGGTTTTGTGCGCTTCCATCCGATCATCGCATCGCTCTGCGGACACAGGAAAGTTGTAGTCTGCCGCGGAAAACGGAAACCGGTCTGTTCATGATTGACGGTAACGCTGCCTTTCCCTCCCTGTCGCGGTAAGGTATAACGGAAAGCGACATCATTATTACTTACGCGGAAAACGATTCCTATCTTCTGTCCCTGCGCATTCTCCAAATTACAAGTCAGTTCATTCGCACGATAATGTACTTGGGAAGTCTTAATACGTGTCTGATGATAGACAGTATCTATCACCTCTACGGAATGTCCCGACAACTTCAGGGCTTTCGTAAAGTCGCCTATATTCGTGCTGATTCCCAAAGGAGATTTTTCCAGCATTGCTTTCCCGTTGTAGGTAACGGAATAGCAGGGAGTTTCTTCGTCCTGCACAAATACAACTAATTGCAGTTTCTCATCCGGGCCTTTCACTACTACATCTTGTGCTGCAAGGCTATTCAGGCTGAGAGATATCGCCAATATGCTTACAATGTTTTTCATATATACTAATTCCAGCTTATTATCTTTAGAAAATTCACATCTACCCCCAGATACGTTCTTTTTCACTTCCAGCAACTTCTACTTCGTTTTCAGACGAATCACCGTAAATGAATAGGCGGGTAGTTGCTGCTTGAAGTTTGCTCCGACTTCGATAGTGTCGGTCACGGGAAGTGGAGTTGATTCCGGTACACCTGCCAATACTGTCCTTACAGCAGAAGGTTGAACACTGCCTATGCCAGGTAATTGTATTTCTGTCTCCACACTGACAGGCAATAAGTTGACCAGTTTCACAATCACATCTCCGGTCTTGCTATCGCGGACAATGGAGGAACCGATACGAAGCTTCACCCGGTTGTCCTGATTATCAAGAATTATCTGTGAGGGGATATAATGGCTACCTGCATTCTGCCCATATAACTTTTGAACGTAATATCCGGTAGTCGGTTTCACTTCACGGTTATTGAAGTAAATCAAGTCCGGGCTCCATTGGGTATGCTTTTCTTTTGCCAGCAAAGGAGCATAAGAAGTCATGTGTACTACGTCTCCATTACGTTCCAAGGCGGTCAGGTAAAGAGCTTCAGTCAATGCTGTTTCCATATTGGCTTTCCGCCCGGGAATATGAGTGGCATATTCGCCTAGATAAACTTTAGTCTTTTTTGAACGGTCGTATTTATCGTAGAAGTCCTGATTATGCAGAAACCACCCCGGAGACTGATAATAATGTTCGTCTACCATAGGAATGCCTAATTTATCCGCCAACTTCCAACCTTCGACGTAATCGGTACCTTCATTGAAAGGACCAACTGTACCTACAACGATTATTTCAGGGTATTTCTCCTTAATCGCATTGAAAATCATCGTAAAGCGTTCCTCGAAAATATCAGTGATAAGATCCTCATTACCGATACCTATATACTTCAGATTGAAAGGCTTCGGATGTCCGGATTCGGCACGTACCTTTCCCCATTTTGTCTTTCGGGCGTCACCATTCGCCCATTCTATCAAATCCAGAATATCCTGAATATAAGCAGGCATTTCACTCATCGGGATACCGCCTTGTTGTCCGCCTCTCAAATCACCGTGACAAGCAGAGTTCTGACAAGGCACACCGGCAGCAAGCACCGGAAGCGGTTCGGCACCTATATCCTCGCAAAACTGGAAATATTCATAATAACCCAGTCCCATGCTCTGATGATACCCCCAAAGGTTGCGGGCAGATTTACGGGCTTCCAACGGGCCAATCGTATTTTTCCATTGATAGATATTCTTCAAACCGTCTCCATGAGCTACACAACCACCGGGGAAACGGACAAAGCGAGGATGTATATCGGCTAGTGTCTGCGCCAAATCGGCACGCAGACCATTCTTTCTACCTTTGAATGTATTCTGTGGAAAAAGAGAAATCATATCCAATTCGACTTCTCCCACTGATTGCAGTTGAAGTTCCAGATGCGTATCGGCAGCTGTTTTTGCAGTCAATACAGTTTTATAAGTTTTCCATGAACGGGAAGAAACGGTTATCGATGCCTCTCCCTGCACTGTGCCATTGGAATCTATCAAACGTACCTGCAATTTGTTAGATTTATGTCCGGCCGGAATACGTCCAAACAAAGAGAAATCATACTTTTCGCCGGCTTGAAGGGCTATCCCATCAAACCCTGCATTTGTCAGTACAGCTCCCGGCTGTTGTATATTCAACACAGCGTAATGAGGATTATTCGGATGAACGGGATCGGAGGTATTTATTGTGAATGTGGCATTATCTCCCTCCAACTTCCAGGAATGCGTACTGTTCCAATTCTTATCTCCCTCACGGTCGGACGGATCATATTCAAAATCCCTGTTTTGAATCAGTTCTGCGTATAAGCCACCATCAGCAGAATAGTTAATATCTTCGAAGAATATTCCCAACAGCAAATTACTGATTTCTTTTGTTTCCTCCGGTTGTACCGTAATCGTCGCTTTTACAGGTTTCAGCCCGGCAAAACGCTCTTTATCTTGTACCGGACGTTCTGCATGCAAAAAATTCCGGTATTGGTTCCTTTCATAGTGTTTCGTCAATTTGTCCACCAGTGTCCAAGATACCCGATTAATATTTCCGGTCTGTTCCTGCCCGTCAATAGTTACCTTTACTCTTGTTCCCTCAAAATCAGAGGTTACTTGAGGATATTTCTGACTTTCCCAATAAACCAGGTCTTTCGATTTTGCCTGCCCGTATCCGTCATGTGTATTCAACTTCCATGTGCAGAGCCATCCGCCGTCAGGAAGTTGCTTCAAGAACGGATCGAGCATTTTCTTCTGCGATCCCCAACGGCTATAATCACAACGGAGGTATCCGGTTCCCTGTCCTACTGCGAACCAATGCTTCTGATCCATGCTCCAGGCAAAACGAAGTCCGCTGCGTCCGTCATCCCGGGAAGTTGCATACGAAAATAGAAAAACGGAATCCGGAGTGTTCGCCGCCTCTCCGATTGCAGCTAAAGTAACCTGTTGGAACGACAAAAACAAGACAATTACTAGCAGGAATAATTTTTTCATGGCATAAGTATCATTAAGATTATCAATCATAAAGACAAACTCTTCACTGTTATGAGAAGCACATATTGAGTGTAAAATCACCAATTATTATTCAAAGGCATATCAAGAAACAAGCGAACAAGAACAAATTGTACGCCTTTCCTGTCTTATGTATTATTTTCCAGTCTTAAGGCAGCAATTTGCTCCGGCTTATCATAGGCCGGTTGGTTTGCCGTAGACCTTATACAAACGTTTCAATTCTTTTTCAGTGATAGGTATCACAGTTCCGTGACGAGGGTGAAAGTCCATACTGACAGCATGATCTATGACTTTAAAATTTTCCAGGTCGGTACTTTCCGTAAACTGGTATTTGCCTTTCATATATACATCGTACATCAGGATATACTTGTCCGAACCTATTAGCGGAAAGATACTCGAACCTTCTACCGCTTCTTTCGTCTGCTGTTTGTATTCCCCTGATTCCGTCCATTGTCCGGAAGTCAGGGAGACGGTAGTCGCTTTCTTGATGCCGTTTCCATCTCCTTCTGTCTTATAAAACAGATGATACAGTCCATCTTTATAGATGATATCTCCGTCGATACATGACTTGCCATTTTTAGGAAGAAACAAGGGCTTCGGCTCACCTTCAAGGTCGGTAAAGTCTTTATTCGCATACGCATAATAAATGATATCTGCGCCATTGCCATGCTTCATTGACCAATATACCATATACTTTCCGGCTTCTTTGTCATAAACGGTCTGTGGAGCCCATACACGTTTCAGGTTTTCCTGGGCAGGATATTTCTTTTGAATATTGACAATATTGGAAGTCCAGTGCACCAGGTCCTTCGATTTCAACAGCACCATGGCACGGTTGGAATCCCAACCGTTTCCGGACACCATGTCGGTGACAACCATATAGAATGTTTTACCGTTCTCACAACGCAAGATATGAGGATCACGTACCCCACCCGTAGAACTAATCACACGGGAATCAAGTACAGGTTGGTTACCATTCAGGGCTTTATAATTATATCCGTCGAGGCTGACTGCCATGCGGATCGCTTCTTCGCTCATCCGGTTCCCGGTAAAGTAGACAAACAAGTAAGCGGATTGCTGGCAGTAACCGGTCAGCACTCCTATAAAAAGGAGTGCTAAAAGGGTAGTATATTTCTTCATATTCATTTAATATTCAGCACTTGGCTGGGAGTAATCAATACTTGAAATCGGCTGGTTTCACATAGACACGATATTCTTTAATCATACCCGGATAATTCTTTTCGGCACGGGGCAGATAACGGAAGCCTGTTACAGTCTCCACCTTACTCAAATCAATCACCAGTTGGTGAGGATACGCCACATTATCTACTGTCATCCAGAAAGTAGATTCCTGTAAATCGAAAATCTTATCGGCTGTACGGTTACCGCTGCGTGTTTCCTCACTATCGGCATAACGAATCTTCCAATGTTCTCGGGATACCGGTTTGCCGTCCGCACCCAGAACATCAAATTCTGCAATAGCAGCAATATTGTCATTTGCCTGTGGTGAAAGAGCTTCGAGACAAAAATAACGTCCTTTCACCGGAGTAGTAAAACGTACTTCCTGCCAGCCGTTGCCCGGAGTAAATGCACCTTCGTGTGCAACCTTCTCGCCTGTCAGTTTCAGTTTCTCTCCCTCTTTGCGATGAGTTTCCGGTGCTTTTTCACGAAGCACATCCAAGAGGGGTTTCTTCAGGCCTTTGATAGAAGCTTTGGCGGGACCTTTCAAGTCAAGAACAAGAATCTCATTCTCACCTTCTTTCAGCCAACATCCCGGCATAAAGAGAGTCTGCTGAGGACCAATCTCCCAGAAACGTCCCATAGCATGACCGTTCACCCATACCATACCTTTTCCCCAAGTACTCATATCAAGGAAAGTATCACCGACTTTGTCCAGTTTAAAGGTCGTTTTATAGTAAGCAGGCATAGCTGGTAATATTTTCGTATCCTGATAGTTCTTATTCTTAATAAAGGAGTAATCTACAGGGAAGCTGTACACCGTCCAGTTTTTCAGTTCTTTTGACCGGTCGCCGGAAACAAGTTCCACCTTTTCCGTGATTCCCTTCCGGTCGTGAATGGACTTATCAAAGTTTACACGTCCCATAGCCTCTACCAGAATATCCAGTTGCGTCCCTTTCTTCAAAGCAGGCAACACCGTCGTGAACTCACCTTTACGACGATCCAAACGTGTCAACAGTTTACCGTCAGCATAGATTTGTGCCCAATCATGCACTTCGGTAATCTTCAGAGTCGTTCCGGATTTTACAGCTTCGGGCAATGTCGTCCGATACAGAATTGTTCCCCAACCTTGGTTAAATTGTTCCATAGGTTGAATATCCACCGTTTGTTTTGCTTCCGGCAGATTAGAGAAAAGAGGAGCTATTTTTGTAAAATGAAACTCAGGAATTTCAATGACCGGCAATGCGGCAGGTATTTCAGGCAACGCTTCACCGGCAGGAAGATATGTTTTCAATAAATCGCGAAGCAGGAAATACTTCTCTGTCGTCCAACCGGCTTCACTGATAGGAGCGTCATAATCATAGGAACTGCACATGGCAGAATAAGCAGGATTATTAGCACCTCCCCAATGTCCGAAAGTGGTTCCACCGTGAGTCATATAAAGACTGAAAGAAATATTACGATCGAGCATATCCTTGATTCCCTGTACCATGTCTTTTGCAGGACGCGTCTCATGTTTTCGTCCCCAATGGTCGAACCAGCCACTCCAGAATTCACTGCACATCAACGGAGTTTCCGGACGAAGTTCTTTCAGTTTCTTGAATTGTTGGTCAATATTGGCACCGGTTCCAAAATTCACAGTCCAGAGCAAATCCTCCAATGCGTTATTTGTGAAGTTACTACTCCAGTCACACTGGAAAAGAGGCACATCCGTAAACCCTGATTCGCGTACCAAATCACGCACGGCAGCTACATAAGGCTTGTCGGTTGCATAAGAGCTGTATTCATTCTCTACCTGCACCATGATGATATTACCACCTTTATTTACTTGCAGTGGCGCCAATTGTTTGCCGACTTCTTTCATAAAGATGCCTACGCGCTCCATATAATAGGGATCGAGCGTACGAAGCGCCACATCTTTTTTCTTCAGCAGCCACCAGGGAAGACCTCCCATTTCCCATTCCGCACACACATAAGGACCGGGACGGACAATGACATACATCCCATGCTTTTGTGCCGCACGACAGAAAGCAGCAATATCGTTCTGACCGGAAAAGTCAAACTTACCTTCTTCCTGTTCATGGATATTCCAAAAGATATAGATACAAATGGTATTCATCCCCAATGCTTTGCACATCTCAATACGATGTTCCCAATAAGCTTGCGGGATACGGGTGTAATGAAGTTCGGCGGCCTTCACCACAAATGGTTCACCATCCAGCAAAAAGGTATTCTTGCCGGCTTCAAATTTGCGGGCAGTAGTTTGTGCCTGTGCACTACTAAAGATAACGACTGTAAAAAGTACCAGTAAAGCAATCAATCTGTTTCTCATGGTTTATTCAAAATAGAATTTTAATAGTATACGACAAAGGTAGGCGATTCACCTAAATCCGAGGGCATAATTATCATTCAAAAAGGGTTAGAAATAAAGCAAAATAACTACAAACAGGGCCATTTTCATTTATTTTCCCACTACAAAAGCAATATCCAGCATAAGTCCGGCTATCAGTCATAACACCAAAATCAGTTTTCTTTCGTCAACATACTTTCCAGTTCTTCCGCATTCAGGCGAAGATAGAATTGCCCGCGATAGGCGACAGAGATAGCTCCCGTTTCTTCGGAAACAATAATGGCGTGTGCATCCGACTGCTGTGAGATACCCATAGCGGCCCGATGACGCAAGCCGAGTTCTTTAGGTATATTCAAATCGTGAGAAACAGGAAGAATACATCCTGCCGCTTTGATACGTTTCTTGCTGATAACCATTGCCCCGTCATGTAACGGACTATTCTTGAAGAAGATATTTTCAATTAAACGTTGGTTGATTGCCGCATCAATCATTTCACCTGTACGGACGATTTCGTCTAAAGGAACGTTATGCTCAATGACAATCAGTGCACCGACTTTTTGCTTTCCCATGCTCAGACAAGCCATTACCACAGGCATAATATCATCATGTTTCAATACTTCTTTCTTCGCCCCGTTAAAGAGACGGGCCAATGCACTGACATGCCGGTGAGAACCCAAAGTCAGCAAGAAACGGCGTATCTCGTCCTGAAACAGTACGATCAGCGCTATCACGCCCACATTCATCAAAGTATCGAAGATGGAACCCAGCAACTTCATCTCCAAAACCTGAGTCACCACCAACCAGATCAGTATAAAAACCAGAATACCGGTGAATACCTTGATAGAGCCGGAAGCCTTCATCAACTTGTATGTATAATACAGCAAGAAAGCCGCCAACAGAATATCAATAAAATCTTTTATGCCAAATTCAAAAAACATCGTTCTCTGATTTTAATTTTTCAACAATGCGAACCGCTTCCACTGCTTCGCGTACATCATGTACCCGAAGGATGTGAGCGCCTTTCATTAACGCAACGGTATCCAATATAGTTGTCCCGTTCAACGAATCCTGCGGAGTGCCCCCCAACAATTTATAAATCATAGATTTTCGTGAAACTCCTACCAACAAAGGTAATTCGAATATACGGAACTCTTCGAGATGTGCCATTAGTTCATAATTATGCTCCAACGTCTTCCCGAACCCGAATCCTGGGTCGAGTATGATATCCTTCACTCCCAAATCACGAAGCTGCTGAACTTTACGCGCGAAGTAAAGGAAAACGTCCTTTATCAGATTATCATAATGGGGTTCTTTCTGCATATTCTGCGGGGTGCCCTGCATATGCATCATGATATAGGGCACTCCCAGTCCGGCTACTGTCTGAAACATCCGGTCATCCATTTCACCGGCAGCAATATCGTTAATGATAGCAACGCCATACTCGTTTACGCATTGCGCTGCTACATCAGCCCGAAAAGTATCTACGGAAATAATAGCCTCCGGATGATTGCGGTTCAGAATCTCCAGACCGGTGCGTAACCGGTTCATTTCTTCTTCGGCAGAAATATGTTCTGCATTAGGACGCGAAGAATAAGCGCCTATATCGATAATAGCAGCGCCTTCATCAATGATTTGTCGGGCCCGGGCAGCAATATCTTCTTCGGTCTGCATCCGGCTACCGGCATAAAAAGAATCGGGAGTTACATTCAGAATACCCATTACCTGCGGAATGGAGAGATCAAGCAACTGCCCTTTTACATTTATATAAATAGGAGACGTAGATTTCATCATTGACAGTATTCCTTTTAGATTGCCCACAAATGTAGAGAAAAAAAGCAAGCAATCGTACTAAAAAGAAGAAATAAACGTATATTTGCAAACAACAGAAGAAACCGAAAACATCATACCATGAGCCGGACAGCCCTATCTTTCACCCGATTTCTTTTTTTATTTTTATTCTTTACCGCTTCTGTAAAAGCCCAGAAAGAAGCTAAAGACTTTAACGTTGACTCTACCCTTTATGCCTATTATCAACGTTGTCAGGAATGCTTATTGCAACCCGTTGTACTTAGCATGTCCGATACCTTGTATCGAATGGCAGAGGAACGGCATGATAAACGGATGCAGGCAGTAGCTATTTCCACCCAACTGGATTATCATTATTTTCAGGCAACAAATGAAGACAGCATTATCTATTATACCAATAAGGTAAAAGACTTCGCCAAAGCAACCCAACAACCCAAGTATTATTATTTCGCATGGTCGAACAGGCTTATTCTATATTATCTGAAAAACGGTAGAACCAATATTGCACTTTATGAAGCGCAAAAGATGCTGAAAGAAGCACAAGAGGAAGACGACAAAACCGGTCTGTCCCGCTGCTACAACATCATGTCGCAGATTTACACAGTCAAAAGACTGGATTCCATGGCTTTCGAATGGCAATTGAAAGAAATAGAACTGACGGAGAAATATGATCTGGAAAACTATAACATCTCGCAAACATACAGCCAGATAAGTAGTTATTACATCAATACCAACCAGCCGGAAAAGGCACTGGAAGCATTGAAAAAGGCGGATGCAACCGCATACTCCCCTACACAAAAAATATCCGTGCAACTGGAATACGTTAATTATTACAGCAAATTCGGAGATATGCAGGCAGCCGAGAAAATACTAAACGAATGTAAAACAGCATTTGATCAGGATAAAAGATTATGGTCGATAAAGAAAAGACTATATAATATAGAATACGTCTATTATCTGCAATCCAAGCAATACCCAAAGGCACTGGAAGCTGCCAAGAAACAGGAAGCGGAGGAATTAAACCTTAGCGAAAGTATACAGAACAGTGTCCATTACCTGACGAAAGGAAAAATATACAGCAATATGGGTAATATGAGCGAAGCAATCAAATACCTGCAAATGTATATCGAAGCAGAGGATTCTTTAAAGATAGCCAATGAACAAATGGCCAGCAGCGAATTTGCCACTCTGCTCGAAGTGGAGAAACTCAATGCCGAAAAAAAGGAATTAATGCTCCAGGCACAGGAAAAGGAGATACGCAATAAGACGACATTAATCATCTCATTAATTGTTTTGTTAGGTATCCTATTCATGTTCTTATACAGAGAGAATTTCCTGAAACGTAAGTTGAAAGTTTCGGAAAGCGAACTTAAAATCAGGAATGAAGAGCTCACTATATCCCGGGAGGAATTGCACAAAGCCAAAGATATAGCCGAAGCAAGCAGCCGGATGAAGACAACGTTTATTGAAAGTATGACACATGAGATTCGTACACCGCTTAATTCGATTGTAGGCTTCTCACAGATTTTAAATGATCATTATAGCAATAGTCCGGAAACTCAGGAATTCGTCAAAATCATAGAGAATAATAGTAATGACCTACTCCGGTTAGTTACCGACGTGCTTGCTCTGTCCGAACTCGACCAATATGACAAGCTACCTACGAATATCACCACAGACGTCAACGCCATCTGCGAACTTGCTTACGAAGTAGCTAAAAATAAGAGCCAGAAAGGAGTTGAAGTATTCTTCAAACCTGAAAGAGAAAGCCTGTTTATACTCAGCAATCAGGAACGTATCTCACAAGTATTGAATAATCTGATGCACAACGCTGCCAAATTCACCTCGCACGGAAGTATCTGTATAGCGTATTCCATATCGGAAGCTGAAAAGAAGATTGAAATCAGTGTCACCGATACAGGAATGGGGATATCCGCAGACAAACAAAATTGCGTATTCGAACGTTTCTATAAAGTAAATTCTTTCACACAAGGGACAGGACTAGGACTTTCTATATCCCGAAGTATTGCAGAAAAACTGGGAGGCAGCCTCCAGATAGATTCTTCTTATACAGACGGATGTCGGATCGTACTAACCTTACCTTTAGTATACGCCTAAGCAAAAAACCGTCCGAAGCCGTATCTAATCCGAAAGAATAGCCTATCTTTGCAACGTTTTAATAGATGTTCAGGTTATGAAACTTTCTGCTATTTACCAGATTTTTCTGGATTGTCAATCAGTAACCACTGATAGCCGGAATTGTCCGGACGGTTCATTGTTTATCGCTCTGAAAGGCGAGTCATTCAATGGCAATGCCTTTGCCGGAAAAGCGTTGGAAGACGGTTGCGCATTTGCTATTATTGACGAGGCCCAATATGCCATAGAGGGTGATCGACGATACATACTCGTAAACGACTGCCTGCAAACATTGCAACAGCTAGCCAACTATCATCGACGTCAACTCGGAACACGGGTTATCGGTATCACCGGAACCAATGGAAAAACAACAACCAAAGAATTAATCTCCGCCGTTCTTTCTCAAACGCATAACATTCTTTATACCCAAGGAAACCTGAACAACCATATCGGAGTGCCAACAACTCTACTCCGGCTGAAACCGGAACATGACCTTGCCGTCATCGAAATGGGTGCCAATCATCAGGGAGAAATCAAATTCCTTTGTGAAATAGCCGAACCGGATTATGGCATTATAACCAATGTCGGTAAAGCTCACTTGGAAGGATTCGGTTCTTTTGAAGGTGTAATCAAGACTAAAGGAGAGCTGTATGACTTCCTCCGCAAGAAAGGAAATTCTACAATCTTTATCCACCATGACAATCCCTATCTGATGAATATAGCCAAAGGATTGAATCTGATTTCTTATGGAAGCGGGGAAGATCTTTATGTCAACGGCTGCATCACAGGGAATTCACCTTATCTCGCTCTCGAATGGAAGGCAGAAAAGAATGGTGAAATCCACCGGATACGGACGCAGTTAATCGGAGAGTATAATTTCCCCAATGCCCTGGCTGCCATTACAATCGGACGGTTCTTCGGGGTGGAAGACCGGAAGATAGACGAAGCGTTGGCCGGATATACACCCCAGAATAATCGTTCACAGCTTAAAGAGACAGCAGACAATACCCTTATCATTGATGCATACAATGCCAATCCTACCAGTATGGCGGCTGCCCTGCAAAACTTTCGGAATATGACAGTTTCTCACAAAATGCTTATATTGGGGGACATGCGCGAACTGGGCACCGAAAGTCTGAACGAACATCAGAAGATTGTTGATTACATAAAAGAGAGCGACTTTGAAAAAGTATGGCTGGTCGGAGAGCAGTTTGCATCTGTCTGTCACTCTTTCAAGACGTATGCAAATGTACAAGAGGTCATAAAGGAACTTGAAACAAATAAGCCTAAAGGCTATACCATTCTCATCAAAGGTTCCAATGGGATCAAACTTAGCTCAACAGTAGAATATTTATAATCACTGTTTCATCATTCTTGGACGCACCACATAATAAGCAACCAGACTTGCGAGCAATGCTCCGGTAGAATTTGCTGCAAAATCCAGCCAGTCTCCTCCACGGTAACTGGTACAGTATTCTTGCAGCAATTCTACACACCCGCTGAACAGCACGGGGCAGAAGAACGCTCCTACCCAAGCATGCCACAACGGTGCCTCGTCCCGGCGATGTGCACGCAAAAATTCCAGCCACAACATACCTGACATACCGAAATACATACAAATATGAACCAGCTTGTCTAAGTTAGGAATCTCACTCAAATCCGTCTTGGGTGGTTTAAAAAATGAAAGATAAATCACAGTCAGGATTATAAAAAGTGAGATCGGATATTTCTTAATATAAGATAGCATATCTAAATAATATTACATATTTCGTGCAAATATAAGTATCATTTTCTATATTTGCACTCTTATA
>USPQ01000007.1 GCA_900556625.1 uncultured Bacteroides sp.
AGAAGATAAAAGCCGGAGATAAGCTTGTTTTGAAGCTAAAAGCAAGTGGCGGAGCTGCATTGCATTTTATTCCGCTTAAGTAGGCAAGTTTATGTTTCATTTGCTATAATTAATCAACCACTTCACCATTTCCGGGTCGTAATGAGAGAAGAAGAGAGTTTTCTCATTCATTGAGTGGAAAGGTTATTCAAGGAATTAAAGAACTAATTCCTTGAATAACCTTTCTAAAGTATTATCTAAATCTGTAGAGAATCCCGGATGAGGACGGGACACTTGAATACAGGAGCTTTTTACCGCAGTCAGCCACCGGAAGCGGTCCGGAATATCCATATTGGCAATAACTCCTCCTTCTTTATTTCCCTGACAAATCTTGTCAAATACTTTCAGACCTCCTATCAGACAGTTGATGTCCAATTCGGAAGAGAACAGTTTCAATTTGTTTTCATCTATTGTATAAAGAGATTTGAGATATTTGCACCGTTTGGAAAACAGTACAATACCTACATTAATAAATTCCTCACGTTCTACTTTAGGAACGAAACGGATAACTGCGTATTCATATAAGTGCCTTTCTTGCATTTTGCGCTTCATTTACAAATATTTCGGAATGCTTGATCCTTTCTTCTAAAAATTGAATATAAACATCTCTCAAGTCTTGCGGAGTTTCCTGTCCTTCCGTCCAGTTCAGCCAGTCGTCAGGGACGGCATTGACTATCTCCCGTATCTTGTCATCGGTAAGTAGTTGTTTGAATGTTGCGTCTACTTCTTCCAGCTGATCGGCAAACGGCAATAGTACATGATCTTTTATTTGTACGAACGGACTAAGTGCGTGTTTCTGCCAATTCGTCCACGAATGATGGAAATAAAGAGAAGCTCCATGATCGATTAACCACAATTCTTTATGCCACATCAGCATATTCGTATTCTTGATTGTACGGTCTACATTGGTCAATAACGCATCCAGCCACACAATTTGCGAAGCAGTTTTACCGTCCACCTTATGCACAACAGGGTCGAACGTCAATGAACCGGACAGGAAATGCAGACCCATGTTCAACCCACGGCTCCATTGCAGTAAATCCTGTATTTCTTCGTCCGCTTCTGTCCGTCCGAAAGCCTCATCCAGATTCAAAAATATAATCTCCGGAACTCTGAATCCCAGTGTACGGGCTATTTCTCCCCCTATCAATTCGGCAATAAGGGCTTTAGTCCCATGTCCTGCTCCTCTGAATTTTACGACATATTTAAATTCATCATCCGCCTCAGCCAAAGCCGGCAATGACCCTCCTTCCCGCAAGGGAAGAATATATCTTGTTACATTTGCTGTACGTAAATCCATATCACTCCTTTCTTAAATTGAGAATAAAGATACAACGTTTTTATGGAATAGTCAGTGAAAGGCTTCCTATAATAATAGTTTTTTTATATTTTTCGGTTGAGTATACTTTCTTCCTGCTACGTATTATATAAAACAATGATAAATGAATTAAACATGAAACTACTTCGATTTTTGGTGTTTGGAATAATGTCCGTTATTCTGTTACCTAGCATTATAGCAACCGAATGGCAGTGGTCTGTACAACTACCAAGTATTATTTCCAACGAAACGAACGATCATCCGCAAGCATTCTTGTGGATACCTTCCGATTGTACTCAAGTGAAAGCTGTGATAATAGGCAATCATAATATGACAGAGGAAACTTTGTTTGAAAATTCTCTATTTCGTGAAAGATTATCAGAAACGGGTATAGCACTGATATGGATTACTCCTGGATGGGATCAAAGATGGGATATAACTACCGGATGCCAGGAAGCTTTTGAAAAGATGATGGAGGATTTTGCGAATGTCAGTGGCTATAGTGAATTGAAAAATGCGCCTATTGTCCCTTTAGGACATTCGGCAATGGCTACCTATCCGTGGAACTTCGCAGCCTGGAATCCCGACCGCACACTAGCCATTATCTCTTTGCATGGAGATGCGCCGCGCACTAACCTTACCGGATATGGTCGTGACAATATGGAGTGGGGGAAACGTACGATTGACGGCATCCCTGGATTGATGATTGAAGGCGAATACGAATGGTGGGAAGACCGTGTAAATCCGGCTTTGGCATTCCGTATGATGTATCCTAAAAGTTGCGTCTCTTTCCTTTGCGACACAGGACGAGGACATTTCGATATAGCCGACCGCACCGCTGATTATATTGCGTTGTTCTTAAAGAAAGCACTGGAATATCGTATGCCTGCAACGTATGATTTGAATAAGCCTGTGGAATTGAAGAAACTGAATCCGCAGAATGGCTGGCTTGCCGAAAGGTGGCATCCGAATCAGAAGAAACGTGCAAAAGCTGCTCCTTATAAAGAGTATAAAGGAGACTCGCACGATGCATTCTGGTATTTCGATAAGGAAATGGCTGAAATGACGGAAGAACGCTATCGCCGGGAGAGAGGGAAGAAACCACAATATTTAGGTTTCGTACAAAAGGGGCAATTACTCACATATAATCCCAAATCCCATGTGAAAGTTGCCGCCCGCTTCCTGCCGGAAAAAGACGGATTGACTTTTCATCTGAAAGCTGTATATACGGATAGCTTGCATACTGCAATTTCTGACGAACATTCGCTCACTTCTCCTGAAATAACCCGTATCTGTGGCCCGGTTCAGAAAGTGAACGACACAACCTTTACTGTCCGTTTCTACCGTATGGGGATGTACAATAAGCGTCGTACGGGAGATATTTGCCTTCTAGCCGGTAATGACGGTGACAAGCACTATAAAAGCACAGTTCAGGAACTTAGTTTCCGGATTCCTTATCGCAATACGGAAGGTAAACGCCAGCATATTCTTTTTCCGGGTCTTGACGATGTGAAGAAAGGCACGGAAACTATCTCTTTACATGCAACTTCCGATTGCGGGCTACCCGTATATTACTACGTGAAAGAAGGGCCGGCAGAAATAGAGGGAAACAAGTTGGTATTTACTCGAATTCCCCCACGCAGTAAGTTCCCGTTGAAAGTGACTGTGGTGGCATGGCAATATGGATTGGCAGGAGAAGTACAGACTGCCGAACCGGTAGAACGGAGTTTTTTCATTTATCCATGAAATATTAAATTCGTATTTTTGCATTGAGTAATAGGCGGAGTCTATTCGTATCCAATAATAAATAAGGATATTAAAAATGATTATGAATAAGAAATCTTTAGTTGCAATCGCATTATTGGCAGTATCGGCTATATCGTCGGCTCAATCTGTGTACCCCGGACAGCACCAGGGGAAAATGAAAAAAGAGACAGTGGCTCCTGTTCGGGTAGAAAGTTTTGATTTGAAGGACGTCCGTTTATTACCGAGTCGTTTTCGTGACAATATGTTACGGGATTCTGCATGGATGACTTCCATTGATGTGAATCGTTTGCTGCATAGCTTCCGGACAAATGCCGGAGTCTTTGCCGGTCGTGAAGGCGGTTATATGACAGTGAAAAAACTCGGTGGTTGGGAATCCTTGGACTGTGAACTTCGCGGACATACTACCGGACATCTGCTTTCGGCTTACGCTTTGATGTATGCCGCTACCGGAAGTGAGATTTTCAAGCTGAAAGGGGATAGCCTTGTCAACGGGCTGACCGAAGTTCAGAATGCTTTGAAAGGCGGATATTTAAGTGCTTTTCCCGAAGAACTGATAAACCGTAATATCCGTGGAAAGAGTGTTTGGGCACCTTGGTACACCTTGCATAAGCTTTATTCCGGTCTGATAGACCAATATCTGTATGCGGATAATCAGCAGGCTTTGAAAACAGTGACCAAAATGGGCGACTGGGCTTATAACAAACTGAAACCACTTAGTGAAGAAACCCGCAAACTCATGATACGCAATGAGTTTGGAGGTGTCAACGAATCATTCTACAATTTGTATGCTATCACAGGAGATGAACGTTACCGTTGGTTGGCCGAATATTTCTACCATAATGATGTAATTGACCCGTTGAAAGAACTTCGGGACGATTTGGGAACCAAACATACGAATACGTTTATCCCGAAAGTCATAGCCGAAGCGCGTAACTATGAACTGACAGAGAATGAGACCAGCAAAAAGCTCTCGGAATTCTTCTGGCATACCATGATTGACCACCATACTTTTGCTCCGGGATGCAGTAGTGATAAGGAGCATTTTTTCGACCCGAAGAAATTTTCTAAACACTTGACCGGCTATACCGGAGAAACCTGCTGTACTTATAATATGTTGAAACTTAGTCGTCATCTTTTCTGTTGGACGGGCGATTCATCTATTGCCGATTATTATGAAAGGGCACTATATAATCATATCCTGGGACAGCAAGATCCGGAAACAGGAATGGTTACTTATTTCTTACCCTTACTTTCGGGCTCACATAAACTGTATAGTACCAAAGAGAACTCTTTTTGGTGTTGTGTCGGCAGTGGATTTGAAAATCATGCTAAATATGGAGAAGCTATCTACTACCACAACAACCAGGGAATCTACGTAAATCTGTTTATTCCTTCCCAAGTCACTTGGAAAGAAAAAGGGTTAACCCTTCTCCAGGAAACGGAATTTCCGAAAGAGGAAACGACCCGGTTTACTATTCGTGCCGAGAAACCGGTTCGTACTACTGTTTATCTAAGATATCCTTCATGGAGTAAAAAAGCGGAAGTTCTTGTGAACGGTAAAAAAGTAGCAGTAAAACAAAAGCCGGGTTCTTACATCGCTATCACCCGTGACTGGAAAGATAATGACCGTATCTCGGCTACTTACCCGATGCAGATTGCATTGGAAGCCACTCCCGATAATCCGAATAAGGTAGCTTTATTGTATGGCCCGTTAGTGCTTGCCGGAGAACGGGGTACGGAAGGTATGCAGGCTCCCGCACCTTTCTCTAATCCAGCTCTTTATAATGATTATTATACTTATAATTTCCATGTACCTGCCGATTTGCGTACCTCATTGAAAGTAGATATGAAACATCCGGAACGTACTTTGCAGCGTACAGGAAAAGAACTGAAATTTACAACAGAACAAGGAGATGTGATTCGTCCGCTTTATGATTTGCATCATCAGCGTTATGTGGTATATTGGGATTTGCAGTCGAAATAGAAAAATTTAAGAACGAATTACACGAATTACGCGGTTTTATAATTATAATTGCATCAAATATAATTGCATCAAACAACAGCGTAGTTCGTGTAATTTGTGTTTAATACGAAGTTAATAGATAACGAAAATGAAGGGAAGATTATTAATCATAATTTTTATAAGTATCTGTTTTATTGCAGGTTCCTGCAATGTATCATCCGTACAAGGGAGTCGTTATAACTTCTCTTCATTAGATTCTGTTATTCAAGGCTGGGTGAGTAAAGAGTACTATCCAGGTGCTTCTATCTGTGTAGTAAAGAATGATTCTGTCATTTTTCAGAAGAACTATGGTAGCTATACTCCTGATACAAAAGTATACGTAGCCTCTGCCGGAAAATGGGTGGCGGCTGCTGTTATCGGAGCGGTTGTGGATAGTACCAGTTTGGACTGGGATGACCCTGTGGAAAAGTGGTTGCCGGAATTTAAGGGAGATGCCAAAGGAAAAATCCTTTTGCGACAATTGTTATCTCATACTTCCGGAGTGCGTCCCTATCTTCCTGAACCGCGTGTAGATAATTACAATCATCTGGATTCCGCCATTATTGAGATATTGCCGTTAGATACGGTTTTTACTCCGGGAAGCCGGTTCCAATATGGAGGACTTGCCATGCAGATTGCCGGAAGAATGGCGGAAGTGGCAATGGGAAAGGAGTTTGAAACTCTCTTTCAAGAACTAATAGCACAGCCATTAGAAATGAAGAATTCTCATTTTACTCCGATAAATACTGATGGCGGACATGCCCCGATGTTAGGTGGTGGTCTGTGTACTACCTTGAACGATTATATTCATTTCCTGTCTATGATTTATCACGAAGGAATATATCATGATAAGCGGATACTGACAACCGAGACTGTAAAGGAAATGCAGGCCGACCAAGTGAAAAATGCTGTTGTTTCTCCCGGAGAATATACGGAAAAAGCATTGGGGCAGTCTCATAATGGCATTTACGGATTAGGTGAGTGGCGTGAACTGGTCGATAAAAAGACAGGGGAAGCCTATCAAATCAGTTCTCCGGGCTGGTCTGGCGCTTACCCGTGGATCAATAAACGGGAGAATGTTTATGGCTTCTTTATTGCTCATGTAGTCGGTGCTTCCAGCAAAGAAGATGGTTTCTCGTCTTTTTATGGTAGTTCTGTCATTTCGAGGACAGTTTCAGAGATTGTAAAGTAGTCATAATTAAATAAACCAAATACCATGAAACAAACTATTATTGCTGTTATCTGTTTTTTGTGTGTTTCTTCATTATATATACAAGCACAAAAAATAAATCATCCTTCATTACTGTATACTCCACAACGCATACAGCAAGTGAAACAGCGTATGCAGCATGAACCTAAATTGCAGGAAGCATGGGGAGATATTAAGAAAACAGCAGATGAAGCTTTGCAAAAGAAAGATTTTAATCGATTAGACTATTTGTCGTTAGCTTATTTGATGACTGATAATAAGGAGTATGCAGACGCAATCAAAGAAATCCTCTTGAAAGCTGTGGAAGCCGAATCATGGGGAGATGTGGAAATGATGGCACGTATTCCTGCATGGCGTTCACAACTGGGTATGGCTCATAAGAGTTTTCTTTCCGCAGTGGGGTATGATGCTGCATACAATGTCATGTCTTCTTCAGAAAGAAAAAAGATAGCCGAAGGATTGAAACGGTTAGCCGTAGAACCGGCATTGGGAGACTGGTTGTTGGAACCGACCCGTATTCACTCATTGAATTCGATGGGACATAATTGGTGGACCTCCTGTGTTTGTCAGGGTGGAATATTGGCTTTGAGTCTTCAAAATGAACTTCCTGAAGTTAAAGAATGGGTGGAGCAACTTCACGAATCACTTCCTGAATGGTTTGATTTTGCCGGTGATGTATTGCAACAGAAAGCAAAGAGTTTTGATGAGGCCGGTGGAATGTATGAAAGTCTGAATTACGCCAACTTTGGTATTCAGGAAGCTTTGTTGTTTAGGATAGCTTGGATAAATACTCATCCCGGACAGAATCCGGGTGATATTCCTCAATTGGCAAAATTGCCGAGTTACTTCTCACAAGTCTGCTATCCGCGTACAGGTATGCTGCATAGTTTGAATTTTGGAGATAGCCATAAAAATGTATCGGCAGAATCCAGCATGATGTTATTGTATGCATTGGGGGTGAAAGATCCAACTATTTTGTGGTATATAGCCCAGGTGGAACAAGGACAACATCGTGATGGCTTTTTCCTGAATCGTCCCATGGGCTTCCTTTACACTCCTGATTTGAGTAAGGCGCCCGCTGTCCCTCAACTGCCGACTTCTCAATTATTTGCCGATTTTGGTTGGGCTACGATGCGTGATTCGTGGGAAAAGGATGCTACGATGCTGGCTGTAAAAAGCGGTCATACATGGAATCATTCTCACGCAGATGCCAATTCATTTATTGTCTTTCATAAAGGGGTAGATATTATTAAAGATGCGGGAAACTGCTGGTATCCTAATCCTGCTTATCGGAATTATTTCTTTCAAAGTCAAGCGCATAATGTAGTATTGTTTAATGGAGAGGGACAACCTCGTGAGCAGCAGTACGGCGGTTCTACTTTGAGAGGATATTTGCATCATCTTCTGGATGCGGGAAATGTGAAGTATGTTATGGCTAATGGAACAGGTCCTGTATCTAATAATTTCAGTCGTAATTTCCGTCATTTCCTTTGGATGGATAATGTTATTTATATGATTGATGATTTGAAAACACATAAAATAGGGCAATTTGAATGGTTATGGCATACGAACGGGACATATAAAAAGTCGGGAGTTGACGTGAATGTGACGAATGGTAACTCATCGGTTGTGATTCGTCCGTTATATCCTCGTTTGCTGGCTAAATCCGATTTTGTGCATGACTACCCGGAAGATTTGTATTGGGAAGAAATAGAAGCTCCCACTGAAGATTTGAAAGGCACTGAAACCTATTATTCATTTCATTTGCCGGCAGAAGTCAATCGTGTAAAAGGGCTGACAGCTATTATATTAAAGGAGACTCCCAATGAGAAAGACTTGCCACAAATGGAACGGCGGGAAGGACAAGATTGGATTGGACTTCGTATCCGTCATAAAGGGAAAGTGACCGATCTTTATATTAATCAATTAGCGGACGGCAGGCTAATGCACAGCAACTCATGGATTATGCCGGATGGTTGGATGACAGATGCTTATATGTTTGCTGTCTCTTATCCCGAAGGTACTGAAGCTGCTGACGCAAAAGATTTCTTTATCTGTCATGGCAGTGCATTGAGACGCGATAAGGAGACTTATTTTTCTTCTCTTTCCAAATTATTTGTAATTCAGAAAGAAGAAGGTAAAAAGTTGAACCTTTGGATAGACGGGCAACCGAAGATCCATGCAACGTTCAGAAGTGAGAAGAAACCGACAACTGTTATTGTGAATGGTAATAACTTCCCTGTTGTTTACAAAAACGCTCATGTGAAAGTGAAATATCAATAAATCTTCAATAGCATTGAGTAAATAATTTCTCCCCTTCGTATTTGTTTATCACATATAACAGATACGAAGGGGAGACTTTTTTTATAAGAAGGAATGTGCTCTTTTGGAGATTTTTATGTATGTTTGTCACATGTTTAATATGAAAGGAAGCGGTTGTAAGTGAAGAACACGATTAAATATCTGATTCTTTTAATAATGTGTTTGGCTTGCGGTGTAAATCTGCAAGCCCAGAATTATACATTTCGTAATGTAGTCATGTCCGATGGACTGTCCGGGCTATTGGTGAACGCCATTTATAAAGACTCGGAAGGTTTTGTCTGGCTAGGAACAGATAATTGTCTCGATCGTTTTGATGGTGTGAAAGTTCGACATTATGAATTTCGAGGCGTGGATTCCGGAAGGAAGAAACGGGTGAACTGCATCACGGAAACAGCCGACAATCAGCTTTGGGTGGGAAACGGTATCGGACTTTGGCGTCTGAATCGTGCAAACGGACAGCTGGAGAGAATTGTTCCCGAAAAGATAGATTTTGCTGTAAATACCTTACTTCCGGATGGAGATATTCTCTATATCGGTACGGAGAAAGGATTGTTCATCCAAAAGGACGGGCAATTGCTCCAAGTATTGACCGACCGGAATATGCTGGCTGCCTGTAATCGAATTATGGACCTCTGTCTGAATGAAGATAAAAGTGCGTTATGGCTGGCTACAGTGCAAGGTTTATTCTCTTATTCATTGAAAGATGGTAAGATTGATTCCTGGCATTTTCAGGAGAATGTTCCCGAAGCCGATTACTTCCGCTGCCTGACTCGTATTGGAGAAACCCTTTATCTAGGTACAATGAGCCAGGGAGTAGTTCGTTTCGATATAAACAAAAAGAGCTTTTCGCATACGGTGTCTTTAGGCTGTGATGTCATTTCCGACATATCCAGTGATGGAAAGGAGACAATATACATTGCAACAGATGGTAATGGCGTTCATTTCCTTTCGCATAAAGCCCAACAAGTGACCCGTCGTTTTTGTCACGATGTAAGTGATAAAGAAGGTATTCGCAGTAATTCCATTTATTCACTATTGGTGGATGACAGAGGTGCTGTTTGGGTGGGGCACTTCCAGGCAGGTTTGGATTACTCACTTTATCAGAATGGTCTTTTCCGAACTTATGCTTATCCTCCTCTGTTTAACTCTGCCAATCTTTCCATTCGTTCTTTTGTCAACAGAGGACACGAAAAAGTCATCGGTTCACGTGACGGTTTGTATTATATAAATGAAGCTACCGGAGTCGTAAAGAGTTTTGTGAAACCTGTTTTGACTTCAGATTTGATATTGACAATCTGCTTTTATGAAGGCGAATATTATATCGGTACGTATGGCGGAGGTATGATGGTGTTGAATCCGGAGACGTTATCTCTAAAATATTTTGCCCAGGGAGGAGATACAGAGCTGTTTCAGAAAGGACATATCTTTTGTGTGCGACCGGATGAAAAAGGAAATCTCTGGATAGGCACTTCACAGGGACTGTTCTGTTATAATAGACAGGCAAAACAGATCAAACACTTTACCAGCGCCAATTCCCAATTGCCGGAAGGTAACGTTTATGAAGTTAGTTTTGACTCTACCGGCAAAGGATGGATTGCCACGGAAACCGGTATGTGTATATATGATCCTGCTTCTCAAAGTTTACGATCTAATGTGTTCCCTGAAGGATTTGTGCATAGGGATAAGGTGCGCACCATTTATGAAGATGCCGGACACAACCTTTATTTTATTCGTGAAAAGGGGAGTCTGTTTACCTCTACTTTAACGATGGATCGTTTTCGGAACCGTTCCGTCTTTTCTACGCTTCCGGACAATTCGCTGATGTCGATCGTGGAAGATAACCAAGGTTGGTTGTGGGTGGCTTGCAATGATGGATTGTTACGCATAAAGGAAGAAGGAGAAGAGTATGATGCCTTCACTTTCAATGATGGAGTACCGGGACCCACTTTTACGAATGGGGCTGCTTATAAAGATGAAAAAGGACTATTGTGGTTTGGTAACACCAAAGGACTAATTTATGTTGATCCGAAACGTGTGGACGAAGTGCGTGGCAAGGTTCGTCCGATTGTATTTACCGATATACTGGCTAATGGCGTACCTTTTACCAGTTCCTCTTTGAAATACAACCAGAATAATTTGACTTTCTGTTTCACAGATTTTGCCTATGGTCTGCCATCTGCCTTACTATATGAATATCGATTGGAGGGAGTGGACAAGGACTGGAAACTATTGGCTGCACAGAACGAAGTTTCTTATTACGGACTTTCTTCTGGAACTTATACTTTCCGTGTACGTCTTCCGGGAAATGAGCAATCCGAAGCTAGCTGTCAAGTAACAGTACGCCCTATGATACCTTGGTGGGGATGGGCACTTTCCGTTTTATTAATCGTAGGAATTATAGCCTTTATACGGTATTATGTTTGGAAACGTATGCGTCGTTTGCTTGCTTCTTCTGCTTTGTCGATTTCGACATCAACGGAGGAGGAAATACAACAGAGAGAACAAACTGTAGAACAGCCAGAAGTAATTTCAGAGCAACAATCTTACGTTGTTGAAGAGAAATATAAGACCAATAGACTGACCGAAGAGGAGTGTAAAGAACTTCATAAGAAACTGGTGGCTTATGTAGAGAAAGAAAAGCCATATATCAATCCCGACTTAAAAATGGGTGACTTGGCTTCTGCATTGGATACTTCTTCACATTCATTATCGTATCTTTTGAACCAGTATCTTAATCAGTCTTACTATGACTTCATCAATGAATACCGTGTTACCCAATTCAAAAAGATGGTATCGGATAGCCAATATTCCCGCTATACTTTGACTGCACTGGCAGAACTTTGTGGTTTTAGTTCGCGTGCTTCTTTCTTCCGTTCATTTAAAAAGAGTACGGGAGTTACTCCGAATGAATACATCCGTAGTATAGGCGGAACAGCCAAAGAAGAGTAACTTTTCGACTTATTATCTCTGAAATCTATTTTGCACCCATATTCCCTTCACCCTTCACTTCTCTCTGTTCATCGGGGATAGAGGGTGAAGGTTCTCGATTCACTGAGTGACTTTCTTCTTTTCACTTGTTTCTTTCCATTATCTATTAATAGATAAGTTCTTCTTCTCCCTATATAAACTTCTTTTGGTCCTATTGCAAAGTTGTTTTTTATAGGACGTAATCTATAATTGCAAGCTTTCATTTATAGTTTACCAATCGGTAAGATCGTGAAATGGTGAGATTGAAAAGGAGAGAAAGGTAAGGGCAAACAGGTGTAAGTGGAGCGAAAATGCGTAAATTTTAGTGTATGGAGTCTCATTTTATAAAGTGATACTCTATTTGATGTGAGTGTAAATTATTGGTAATGAGAAGTATATGTTTGAATAAGTCTAACTAGATTCGTTGAGATTGATCCGCTTTATTTTGCGACCGTTATATCCGAAATCCCTTCTATATTTGCATCGTGATTAAAACTGAAAAAGATAGTATTATGGAAACAATAGCTAACACTTACGACGACATTATCACCCGTTCTTATGAAGAATATTATCAGGTGATTCTTGCCTATATTACTTATCGTATCACTCATCGCTACGAAGCGGAGGATCTAACCCAAGATGTATTTGTACGTCTGCTGGACTACAAACAAATGCTCCGTCCCGACACAGTGAAATATTTTCTGTTCACTATTGCCCACAATATTGTAATCGATTATATCCGTCGTTATTATAAGAAGCAGGAGATAGACAGCTACATCTATGATACTATGTCTACTTCTACCAATGAAACCGAAGAAAAAATTATCGGTGATGATTTAATGACAATGGAACGGACCCGTCTGGCTGCCATGCCCGAACAACGTCGGTTAATTTATACATTAAGCCGTTTCGAAAATAAAACTTCTCCGGAAATCGCTAATGAACTGAATCTAAGTTGTAGGACGGTAGAAAACCACCTGTTTCTTGGACGTCGTGAAATGCGCGAATTCTTCCGAAATTGTATATAATCTTATTCATTAATAAATAACCCTTTGTGCTTATGGAAAAGGAGTCAGAATTTACAAAGAGGCACTTGTATGCCTTACCTTATTTTAGAGAACAAAAATTTAATACTATTTTTAAACCTCAAATTTAATTTTATGAAACGAAGAGGATTAATATTTAATTCGCGACCTAACAAGACAGCTGTCTTTGCGTTAGGATTAATGTTGGGACTTTGTCCTGTTTCAAAGGCATGGGCTGATGCGGATTTAAGTGACAATCAGGTAGTAATGCAGACGCAAAAGAAAGTGAAAGGTCAAGTGATTGATGCGACTGGCGAACCATTGATTGGTGTGAATATTAGCGTTATTGGTGGAACTGAAGGCACGATTACTGATATTGACGGGAATTACACGGTCAGTGTGCCGACAGGTGCAAAATTGAAGTTTAGCTATATAGGCTATAAAGACCAGCTAGTGGAGGTGGGTACGCAAACTATTGTCAATGTGAAAATGCAGGAAGATAGTGAAGTTCTGGATGAAGTAGTTGTTGTGGGATATGGTTCACAGAAGAAAGAGACATTAACTGGTGCGGTAACAGTCGTTTCCGATAAAATGCTGGAAAATAAAGGTGCTATGTCGAGTCCTGTACAGGCATTGCAAGGGCAAGTACCGGGAGTTATTATTACCCGTTCCTCCGGTGCTCCGGGTGATGAAAGCTGGGGAATGAAACTGCGTGGTGCTGTATCGGCCAATTCCACAGACCCGTTAATCATTATTGATGGAGTAGAATACGAAAGTGTGAATGAACTTCGTTTGCTTAACTCTGCCGATATTGAATCCATCAACTTTTTAAAAGATGCTTCGGCGGCTATCTACGGATCGAAGGCAGCAGGTGGTGTTATTTTGGTGACTACCAAACAGGCTAAAGAAGGAAAGGCTAAAATAGAATATAGTGGTTCTTATACGCATAAATTTGTCGGTTTACAGCCTAAAATGATGAGTATTGACCAATGGAGTGAAGCTATTATTACTACTCGTCACAACGATGGTTTAGGTGATGATGACCAATGGATAAAATATGCACAGCTTGCTCAAGCTTATAAAGGTGGATATATTGATTTATCTAAAAATCCGAATCCGATACCCGCTTTCGGTGATGTGGACGATTATGTCTTTATGGATACTAACTGGCAGGATGTATTGTTTGGCAATGCAGGTTCTACGCAGCACAATTTGAGCGTATCCGGTGGAAACGAAAAGTCGTTGTATCGTCTTTCTGTAGGTTATATGTATGATGATAGTACCTTGAAATGGGGAAATAATAATAATAAACGTTTCAATGTTCGTTTGACGAATACGGTAAAGTTGACGGATAGGTTTACTATCGAATCCGTGATGGCTTATAACCGCCAGGATCAGGTGTCTCCAACGATGATTGACAGGGTTCTGACTTCCAGTTATCCCCAGCCGGGATTGCCTTCCTCTACTATGGATGGCAAACCTTATCATTGGGGTGGAAATTATACTCCCAACTGGTATGCAGAACTGGGAGGTGATAATAAATTGAAAGTATCCGGTATTAATATTAGTGAGAATTTGAAGTATCAATTTACTTCTTACTTGGATGCAGTAGTCAATTTAGGCTACAATACATCTACTGCGACACGTGATGGAGTAAAGAACAGCATTACTTGGTACACCTATGACGGAACGTTGAGTACGGCAAAGACAAATGCTATCAATAATCCTAATCAGGCCTCTACGGAATATTCGAAATCTTTTGCCCGTACTGATTACTACTCTGTTTCAGGCTATTTGAATTATCACCAGACATTGGGAGAAAAACATAATGTTACAGCTATGCTTGGTGCACAATATAATTTGAAAGAGTATGATTATACAGTGGTGACAGCGAAGGATGTGCAGAGTTCATTGGAAATATTGAATGGATCGGGTGAAATAACATTGAAAAACTCGGCAAAAACCTCCGGTCCAAGTAAATGGCATGAAGCTATGATGTCATATTTCGGACGTTTCAATTACAATTATATGTCTAAGTATCTGTTGGAAATGAATCTCCGTTATGATGGTTCTTCTAAGTTCCGTCCTGAGAACCGATGGGATTTCTTTTATGGATTCTCGGGTGGATGGCGTCTTTCCGAAGAGGAATTTATGAAAAACGTGAAATTTGTCAATGAACTAAAATTGCGTCTTTCTTATGGAGTTGTTGGTAATCAGTCAGGTATTTCACGTTATGATGGTATGCAGTTATACAACTTTAATTCAGTCAATGGGGCTTACATTGGTGATGGAAGAATCTCCTATATTAAGACTAGCGGTGAAATTGCTACTATGGGACGTAGTTGGGAACGTATTCATAATTATAACTTAGGATTGGACTTTCATTTGTTTGACAGCCGCCTGCAGGGTACGGTAGAATTGTTTATGAAGAAGAATAACAATATGCTGATAGCAGTTGCTTATCCGGGAATTCTGGGAGATAAAGCTCCTGCTTCCAATAGTGGAAAATTTGAAGCAAAAGGATATGAAGGAACTGTGACATGGTCGGATAAAATTGGAAAAGTGAACTATCATGTGGGAGGTACATTTACCTATGCTGATAATAAACTGGTAGACTATGGTGGAGTGACGGTATTTAAATCCGGCTTTGTAGACAAACAACAGGGGTACTCGTTGAACTCGGTATTCGGTCTGAAATATTGTGGAAAGATTCAGACAGAAGAACAATTGCGCAAGTACATTTATAAATATTATAATAGTAACGGTATAGGTATGCCGAAGGATCTCCGTTTGGGTGATAATATGTATGAAGATGTAAACGGTGATGGTAAGTTGGATGAAAAGGATTATGTTTATTTGGGTTCGGATGATCCGAAAATTTCCTATTCGTTCAATGTCGGAATAGAATGGAATAATTTTGATTTGTCTGCTGTATTCCAAGGTGCGGCCAAACGAACCATTTTCCGTGACGAAAGTAATGATAATTATCGCATACCGATGCGAGCCGCTCACTTGAATTCAACGACACAATCTGTGGGAAATGTGTGGAGTCCTGATAATAGAGACGGACGCTATCCGACATATACTAATATTAGTACGATTAATAATTATAATTATCAGTGTTCTTCTTGGTCGGTAGAAAATGGTAATTATCTGCGTCTGAAGAGTTTGACGTTAGGCTATAACTTCCCGGCTTCATTGCTTAGCAAGACGAAAGCGATCAGCAGACTTCGTATATATGTATCTGGAGCCGATTTGTGGGAAGTGAGTAAGATTAACGATGGATGGGACCCCGAAGCTTCACGCAAGGTATCCGGTAATGGACGTTTCCCGTTCAATCGTACTTGTACTGTCGGATTAGATGTAACCTTTTAATACTTAGAATATGAAAATAGTAAATACAATAAAAACTATATTGCTGCTTTTGGTAGTGGTGATTTTACCGTCTTGCCTTGATCTTGATCCGCAAGATCAAATGTCGGATGCAAATTTGTGGCAGACTCCAAATGATTATAAACTGTATGCTAATCAGTTTTATGAATGGACTCGTGATTTTTCGAGTGCCGTATATGATGGTCCTCATAGTGATACCCGTTCGGACTTGATGACTTCAAGTAGCTACAATGAATATAGTAAGGGAATTAATAATATTCCGGTGTCGGATGGAAATTATACGGGAGCTTATACAAAGATTCGTTATGCTAATATTTTGTTACAAAAAGCAGAAAGTTATCCTAACCCGACAGACATAGCACGCTATGTTGCTGAAGCTAAGTTCTTTCGTGCATACGAATATTTTGATTTACTTCAGTTATTTGGAGATGTAATTGTGGTGACTGAACCTATTGATATCACTGATCCGAAAATGAATGCCCCTCGTGATGACCGTTCGAAAGTGGTAGACCTGATCATTGAAGATTTGAAGCAAGCCATTCCTGATTTACCGAAAGAGAATGCTATTGCAACAGCTGATAAGGGACGTGTTTCACAGGGAGCTGCCCAGGCTTTTCTTTCTCGTGTGGCGTTGTATGAAGGTACATGGCAGAAATTTAGGACAGGGGATGTAACTCGAATCAATGATTTGCTTGATATTGCTGCTGAGTCTGCTTGGGAAGTAATTGATAGTAAGCAGTATGAAATATTTAAACCGGCGGAATTAGGTACAGATGCTTATAAATATCTATTTATTTTAGAAGATGTTCAGTCCAATCCGGCTAATATTAAGAAAGATAAAAATAAGGAATATATTTTCTCACGTCGTCATGATGAAGTGATTGCTCCAATCGGTAAGAATATTACTAAGAATTGTTTTGCCAATGTACAATGGGTAACTCGTAAATTGGCGGAAATGTATTTGGGAGCGGATGGACTTCCAATTGACAATGCGCAGTCGACTGCCGGTGTTGACTATTCTACTCCAGACAACGAGTATGCAAAACGTGATAACCGCATGACGAATACTTTAATGGCACCGGGACGGAAATATTGGAATAACAATGCTTCTCATACCACTTGGACAGATGCGGATAAAGCTGCTTTTGATAATAAAGATTTCTATCCGACTAGTGGTAGTGGATATAACAATCAAAAATGGGCAACGGAACGTAATGTGAAAGATGAATATGAAGGATATGACTTTCCGATTATTCGTTATGCTGAAGTGTTACTGAATTATGCCGAAGCGGTATTTGAGAGAAATGCGGATGCAGAAGGTAACATCATGGATGCTTCTAAAGTGGATGCAGCATTGGTATATTTGAATGAGGTTCGTCAACGTGTGAATCCGAATATGCCGGAACTCACTACTTCTTTTGCTACTACTCATAATCTGAAAATGCGTGAAGAGATTCGCCGGGAGCGTACAGTGGAACTTTTCAATGAGGGCTTCCGTATTGATGATTTGAAACGTTGGAAAACTGCTGAAACGGAAATGCCGGAGAATATGTTAGGCGTAAAATGGAACACGTCCGGTGATTGGGCAACGTGGGCCGGAAAATGGTCTCCTTCTTATTCGTTGGAAGATGGCTGTTTGCTTATCGAAACCAATCGTGTGTGGAGTAATAAAAATTATCTTTATCCACTGCCGTCAGACCAACGTCAGTTGAATCCTAATATCGGTCAGAATCCGGGATGGTAACGTCGGGAAGAACTGATTTTATATGTTGAACATTAAAAGAATAGAATTATGAAATATACATTATTGAGTCTAGGCTTAGTGGCTTTTTTCTCATTGTCGGCATGTGATGACGGCAAGGTATTTGGTGATGGGCTGGATGAAAAGACACTAATCTCCGAGATTGAATTGACCAATGTGGAGAATGGAAAATTAACATTGGCTGCAACTGTAGATTATACAGACTCTTTGATTACTTATAAATATTCTCCGGAACAACCGAGTAACCCTAAGGTTAAATGGACATCATCGAATGAAAAAGTAGCTACTGTGTCACAGGATGGACTTGTGCATGCTGTAAGTGCAGGTAAGGCAAATATTATGATTACTCCGGAAGTAGGCTTTGGTGCAACAGCTCTTTTTGAATTGACTGTTGTGCCTGAATTTAAGCCGATTACAGATTTTGAATTTACGGAAGCCGATAAGGCTGAGCTATTTGCTTCAGAAGAAAGGACATTGAAACCAACTATTCTTCCGGCAGACCGTACTTATTCTACGATAACATGGAAAAGTAGTGATACGTCTATTGCGACTGTAACGAAAGATGGTGTAGTGAGAGGCGTTGATGGTGGAGAAGAGGGAAGAACTGTTACCATTACTGCTGTTTCTTTGGATAGAGGAGGGTATGAGGAATCTTTTGAATTAAAGATAATACCGATAATCTATATTGATGAAATCACATTCGGGACACAAGAAGATTTGTTGCCGGGTGAAAGTATGAAACTGAACTTTACTACTTCTCCGGAGAATGCGACTGTAGCTTCTTTGACGTGGACTAGTAGTGATCCGAATGTTGTAGAAGTTAGTGATCAGGGAGTTGTAACTGCCAAGAATTATGGTGAAGTTACTATTATGGCTGCTACAACTATGGGACAGGAGTTTTCCACAACTGTAAAAGTACCTTATGGGCTGATGAAATATTCATTTGAAACATCATTGTCTCCTTGGTATTTAAAACAGTCTGATGGGTTTACTTCATCTGTAGATTTTAAGGATGGAGGAGCAGTTGTGTCAATGAATCCAAATCCTTCGAGAGGAAATTCTTGTCGTGCCGATCTTGTATTAACGGCAAATGGTAGTTATAAAGATAAAGTGTATTTAAATGTAGGTGTATATAGGTATTTAGCAATAAAAATGATTAGACCTTATGGAGGAAATAAATTGCAAGGAAATGTCAAATTAGATACACAGTATGGTGCTTATAAAGAAAATGAAGGAAGTGGAAATAATAAATATCAAATTTTGGATGGTGAAGAAACTCCAGGAAGTCCGGAGGTGTATTATTATGACTTACAAATCGAAAATGCGGTTGGCAATGGGACAAATAAACCTTTCCATACATTCTCACAGACAAAGGAAGAAGAAATAAGGACATTCCAATTTGTAATGGCTGACTTTAAAGAGGCTAATGGATCAAATACTGAATATACTGTATATTGGGTTCGTACATTTAAGACGTTAGATGATTTGAAAGCTTTTGTTGAACAAGAAGATAAGAATTGATAAACTATGAGAACAAAAATATATATATTATCAACGATGCTTGCACTCAATTTGAGTGCATGCACCGATATCCAAGATGGCACTACTGATATTGATTCATGGCCAGCTATAAATGAATATACATTGAATCATCCTTGTATGCTTCATACGGATGCTGATTTTACTTATGTGAAGTCTAAATTAACTCAGACTCCTTGGAGCGAAGGATTGGATAAATTGAAAAATTCGAGATATTCCTATTCTAATTATACTCCTGAAGCACAAGAGATCTTGGGACGTATGGATAAAACGAATTGGTCTGCTACATTTCCCGATTGGTGGAATAATTATACTTATTTCTACGAAGATGCGGCAGCAGCTTACCAATTAGCCCTTCGTTGGAAACTAGAAAATGATTTAGCCTGTGGACAAGCTGCAGTTAGAATCTTGAATGAGTGGGCTACTACTTGCAAAGGACTTGTTCGTGTCAAGAGTCTTGCCAACGATAGAACGTATGATCCGAATGGAGAAATTGCCGACCCGAATGAATATTTGATTTCTATTAATGTTCATCAGATGGTAAATGCTGCAGAAATCATGCGTACAGACGAAACTCTTTTCAAGAAGGATGAATTGGCTGCATTTCAAACAATGGTAAAGAATGTTTTTTATCCGGCTGCTTCTGATTTTCTGGCTCATAGAGAAAGTTGCAAACAGCACAGTTGGTTAAATTGGGATCTGGCACAGATGACTTCTATTTTGTCTATTGGTATTCTTTGTGATGATCAGGATATGATTAATGAGGCTATTCTTTATTTTAAATATGGAGTAGGAAATGGTTGTATTGACAATGCAGTACCTTTTCTTCATCAAGATCCGGATGGTCATGGAATGTTAGGGCAAGGACAGGAGTCCGGTCGTGATCAGGGTCATGCAACGCTTTGTGTTTCTTTGATGGGAGCATTCTGCCAAATGGCATATAATATCGGTGAGGATTTGTTTGCTTATGATGGAAACAAGGTGCTTGCTATGGCTGAATATACGGCTAAATATAATTTGTGGAAAGACTTTGATGATACTTCTTCCACATCAGATGAGAAATTTGTGTATCGTAAAAAAGATTTCCCCTATACCTATTATGAGAATTGTAGCTGGCAGTGCCCTGAACTTTCTTCTCAGGAAGAGAATGATAAATCGAGAGGTGAAATACGTCCTTGTTGGGCTTTGATTTATAATCATTATAAAACCAAAGGCTTGGATGCATATTATACCAAACAGTTTATGGATGGCATGGGTGTCGAAGGTGGTGGAGGACATTACGGAAGCACAAGTGGTGGATTTGACCAATTAGGGTTTGGTACACTAATGTACACAAGAGAATAAAATATTATTTTCTAAAAATAATTATGAGGGGATTAGGTATTTACCTAATCCCCTTCGTATATATAAGCAAATAGGTCAGTAAATAGATTGTTTGAAAAGGAAATTAGATTCAGTTTTCTGAGAGATTAGTTTTATCTATGAGGTAGAAAGAATCTGTTTTTAGGAATAACATTTGAATTTAGAAAAGAATTATTAGTTAGGTACTATGCGTAAAAAGATTCTGTTTTTAGCAGGAATGATGGTTTGCAGTTCATTGGCAGGCGCACAAGAAATTTCTAAGACCTGGGTGGCTGATAAGGGGAATGGCACTTATCAGAACCCGGTTCTTCATGCTGACTATTCAGACCCGGATATCTGTGCGGCCGGAGATGATTTCTATATGACAGCATCCAGTTTTAACTGTATTCCCGGAATTCCTATTCTTCATTCCAATGATTTGGTTAATTGGTCGTTAGTAAACTATGCATTACCGGTTCAGGAGCCGGAACCTTTCTTCGATAAGGCACAGCATGGCAAAGGCGTATGGGCACCGGCCATTCGTTTTCATAACGGAGAATTTTATATTTACTGGGGGGATCCGGATTATGGAATCTATATGATTAAAACTAAAGATCCGAAAGGAAAATGGAGCAAGCCTGTATTGGTGAAAGCTGGGAAAGGTATGATTGATGCCACTCCTTTGTGGGACGAAGACGGAAAAGTATATCTGATACATGCTTATGCCGGAAGCCGTAGCGGAGTGAATAGTATTCTCGTTATTTGCGAACTGAATGCAGAGGGAACAGAAGTAATTTCCGATCCGGTGATGGTCTTTGACGGAAATGATGGAAAGAACCATACGGTAGAAGGACCGAAACTTTACAAACGCAACGGATACTACTATATTTTTGCTCCGGCAGGTGGAGTAGCAACTGGTTGGCAATTAGTACTTCGCTCGAAGAACATTTACGGCCCTTACGAATCGAAGATCGTAATGGCACAAGGAAAGACGAGTATCAACGGGCCTCATCAAGGTGGCTGGGTAGACACCAACACTGGAGAATCGTGGTTCGTCCATTTTCAAGATAAAGGTGCTTACGGACGTGTGATTCATCTGAATCCGATGATGTGGGTAAATGACTGGCCTGTAATCGGAGTGGACAAGGATAAAGACGGTTGCGGTGAACCTGTAACGACTTATAAGAAACCGAATGTAGGAAAGACATATCCGATAGCCACTCCGCCGGAGAGTGATGAATTCAATACCCGCCATTTGGGATTACAATGGCAATGGCATGCCAATAAAAA
The DNA here is from genome assembly GCA_900556625.1 of uncultured Bacteroides sp. Classification (GTDB taxonomy): domain Bacteria; phylum Bacteroidota; class Bacteroidia; order Bacteroidales; family Bacteroidaceae; genus Bacteroides. The sequence goes on from USPQ01000007.1 coordinate 21,976, forward strand.
AGACACTTACGGGTTTACTACCGATTTGGGATTTATCCGTCTTTATGCAGGCAGCCTTTCGAAAGAGTTTGTGAACTTCTGGGAAGTTCCTAATCTGCTGATGCAAAAGTTTCCGGCTGAAGAATTTACAGCTACGACCAAGCTGACATTTACTGCCAAGCAGGATAGGGAACAAACCGGAATCATTGTGATGGGATGGGATTATAGCTATCTCTCCATTCGTAAGGCGGGAGATCAGTTTATTCTGCAACAAGCAGTCTGCAAGGATGCGGAACAGCAAAATCCCGAACAGATAAAAGAATTGGCAAATATTCCAGTAAAATATTTGAAGATGCCGGGAGTAGCAGATAATGAGTGGCAAACAGTTTACTTGCAAGTAAAGGTTCGTAAAGGAGCCGTTTGTACATTCGCTTATAGTCTGGACGGAAAGAAATACACGACAGTGGGAGAGCCTTTCACAGCCCGACAAGGCAAATGGATCGGAGCCAAAGTTGGAGTATTTTGTGTAACTCCGAATGAGGGCAATCGTGGATGGGCGGATGTAGACTGGTTCAGAGTCAATTAAAAATTAAGAATTAGAAATTAAAGTAGATATATCAGATTAAGATGAAAAAGATTGTAGTAGGTCTGGCTGTGGTGTTAGGTTTCTGTACGTGTGCTCATCAGCCTTCCGGTACATTGGATGTGAATAAGGCATTGGACTACTGCGCAAAGCAGACACAACGTACACTTACGGAACTGAAAACAGATTCCGGAATTGACTATACGATGATGCCGCGCAATATCATGGCTGACGAACAACATTGGAATTGTCGTAAGGCGACGAAGGAGGAGTGGTGTGCTGGTTTTTGGCCAGGAGTACTTTGGTATGATTACGAATATACAAAAGATAAGCAAGTGTTGGAAGAAGCGGAGAATTTCACTCACTCATTGAAGTTTCTTTCTCATATTCCAGCTTACGATCACGATTTGGGATTTCTTGTATTTTGTAGCTACGGAAATGGTTACCGCCTGACCAAGAATCCGGCATATAAACAGGTGATATTGGACACTGCCGATACATTGGCTACCTTGTTCAATCCAATTGTAGGAACAATTCTTTCATGGCCTCGTGAGGTAGAACCGCGTAATTGGCCTCACAATACAATCATGGACAATATGATTAATCTGGAAATGCTTTTCTGGGCAGCTAAGAATGGCGGTAATCCTTATTTGTATGACATTGCCGTGTCTCATGCGGACAAAACGATGAAAAGCCAGTTCCGTCCTGATTATACTTCTTATCATGTGGCTGTATATGATACAATCACAGGCAATCTGATTAAAGGTGTTACTCACCAGGGATATGCAGATAGTACAATGTGGGCGCGTGGACAAGCATGGGCTATTTATGGATATACTGTGGTCTATCGTGAGACAAAAGATCCTAAATACTTGGATTTTGCTCAGAAGGTAACGGATGTTTATTTGGATAGACTCCCTGAGGATAAAGTTCCTTATTGGGATTTTGATGATCCGAGTATACCGGATGCTCCCCGTGATGCTTCGGCAGGAGCGGTGGTTGCTTCTGCTTTGCTCGAATTGTCTACCTATCTTCCTAATGGAACAGGAAAACGTTATAAGGATGCGGCAATCGAGATGTTGACGAGTCTCAGCTCCGACAGTTACCAGAGTGGTGAAAGTAAACCTTCTTTCTTGCTTCATAGTGTAGGACACTGGCCGAATCACTCGGAAATAGACGCTTCTATCATTTATGCTGATTACTATTATATCGAAGCGTTGTTGAGGTTGAAACGTCTGCAAGAAGGATACGGAGTGCTTGGATAATAAGGCTCTTTTGAATACTGGTAAGAATAATAAATGCTCTGCAAGAAAGATTTATTCGTTGCAGAGCATTTTTACTGGTTAGGTTTAGGGCTATTTATTGTTTTACCTTAATGATGTCATAATTCAAATCACTAACGGCTTCCTGTAGGCTGTCATTTACCAATCGAAGAGTTGTATCATTCACAATTACGAAATACATGGGAGCTTCACCACTTTTCGGGGTTAATTTGACTGCAGTAACAGGTTTTTTGTTTACCACCTTATGTATTGTCTGTTGCTTTCCATTGGAAGTGAAAGTCTTGTTCTGACCTTGGCCTTGAGCGTCCAGGTAAGTCATATCCAGTGTGTAAGTAGTATCAACACCATCAGTTGCAGCATTCAGGGTTAACACATAATCGATACCCGGACCATCGGCAGCAGGAAGAGTACCGGCATAGACTTCTGTCATTTCGGTAATCGGAGTCATAGCGAGGGCAAGACTGTCTGCTTGTGCCTCTGCGGCTTTGTTGGCTTTTGATTGGCAAGATGCCAAAGCAGCTACGACGGCTGCTAACATAATTACTTTTTTCATTGCTAAGTGCTTTAAGTTAATATAAATATAGTGAGCTATCGCTCGGTTTTACTTTATTCCTCTTCCCGTTTGATGACAAGTAGTTTGTCTACTCGTCCCCGATCCATATCCACTACTTCGAATTGCAGATTCTTGTATGTGAAGATGTCTCCGGCTTTCGGGATACGACCAATCAGGAACATTGCCAGTCCGCCTAAAGTTGTGAAGTCTTCGGATTTCAGGTTTTCGTATGATAAAATTCCCATCTCTTCCATAAAATCGTCAATGTTCATTGAAGCTTCTACCAACATCGAACCATCCTGCCTTGTGACGATTTCTTCTTCTTCCGTTTCGTCCTCTTCAAGGATGTCTCCGAAGATACTTTCCGTCAGGTCGTGCAGTGTGATAATACCTTCCGTACTACCATACTCGTTAACAACAACTCCGAACTTGTTTTTGTTCTTCTTAAATAGCTCTAAAACTTTATTTGCATACAAACTTTCCGGAATAAAGAGAGGGGGACGGGCTATTTCACATAAGTTAAACTTCTGCTGGTTACCGACCATCAGGATAATATCTTTCACGGACACTACACCGATAATCTCATCTTTCCGTTCGTCTACCAATAGATATTTGCTGTAATGTTCCTCTTCGATCACTTTCATTACCTTTTCCCGCGTATCATCCGGATGAAGGATAATGAGATCCCTGCGGTGTGTCATCAACTCATTGGCTCGCTTGTCCGAGAAGCGGAACACATCACGTATCATTTCCGTTTCCTCTTTGTCAATCACACCCTGTTCCGAGCTTTGGTGAAGAATCATCTTAATCTCCTCCTGTGTCATAGGGCGTTCTTCACTTTTCAGACCGATGAGCTTATTCAACAAACGGGTGGATATACTGAGTAACCAGACAAAGGGGTAGGAGACTTTTGTCAGCAGAATCATAATCGGACTGAATAAGATGGCATATTTCTCCGGATTACTAAGAGCAATGGATTTAGGGACCAATTCTCCGATAATGAGAGAAAGATAGGTAATGACTGCTACCGTAGTAATCATGGCAAGATTATGCGCATAAGCTTCAGCTCCCGGAATAAGGGAGAATAGAGGAACGAGATCATCGGCAATGGCTACTCCACCATACGCACCGGATACGATACCGATCAGGGTAATACCTATCTGGATGGTGGATAAGAACTTTTCCGGTTCTTCCAACTGTTTCAGAACTCCGCGTGCGGATTTGTTACCTTTAGCGACAAGTGTTTCAAGACGTGCTTTGCTGGATGATACCAGCGCAATTTCATACATGGCAAAAATGCCATTCAGTATGAGTAAGAAAAGAATTATAAGAAATTCCATAAATGGATTAAAATGGTTATTGCTTCGAAATTACATGAAATCAAGACACTATGCAAATCTGTGTAATAGATTAATGATTTTTTAATACTAGTGGATTCTTTTTATCGGAAAAAGAAAAGGAGATACAAAGGTTGTAAAACCAACGTATCTCCTTTTTCCGTCCAATTCAGGAAGGATGTCTGTTATTTTTTAGCATAAGTATCCGCCTTTGCTTTGGCTCGCTCGATTCGCTTCATTGTATCGGGATGTGAAGAGAACATCTTTTGGAGATAAGAAGGCTTTTCTGCACCTTCTGAGAGTTTTGCCAGCTTGGTCAGCGAATTAGCCATGGCATAAGGGTCGATACCATTCTTTACACAGAACTCTACACCATAATCGTCGGCTTCGCCTTCTTGTTTTTGTGAATATTGCGCACCTGCCAATGCTTCGGCCATAGCTCCGAGTTCAGAGTCGGTCAGTTTGGCAACCTTGTCGCTGGTAGCACCAGCTGCATTCTTTACAGCCGAACGAAGGTAGGCGTTCTTCATGGCGTCTTTTGAATCGGTATGAACTACATGACCGATTTCGTGACCTACTACGGCCATGACTTCTTCGTCAGTCATTACATCCATTAGTCCGGCACAGATACGTACACTACCGTCACCACAGGCAAATGCATTGATATCTACTACTTCATATACGCCGAAGTTCAGTTTTAGCCCGTCTACTTCTTTAATATGACCGGTCAGTTTTTCCAGGCGTTTGCCGTATTCCGTATCCGGTTTGGTCAATGGATTGTGAGTGTCCATCCATTCCATGTATTCCTTACTCATGTTGGCAATATCGGCATCAGATAATGTTACGGCTGATACTACGTCTTTGCCGGCTTGTAATGCTTTCCCTAAATTAAACTTTTTACCGAACTGTGCAGATGCTGTCATGCCCATTCCTAAGAGGATAAAGGCGATCATAGTAATTTGTCTTTTCATACTTTTAAAGGTTTTTATATTAATATTCAAATGTAATTCCTAAGGTAGGGAGTAAGGTCCCACTTGACTGCTTGATACGTTTCATTCTATAATGCTGACTATCGGCTGGAGCTTCCGGGTTATCGATAACACCGGTACTCATCAGTACGTCCTGTTGTTTTAGTTTGCTTACGGTGATATTCTGCAAATCCAGATAGAATCCCAGCATACAGTGTTTCAGGTAAAAAGTCTTATCCACACGGATATCTACTTGGGCAAAGGCGGGAAGGCGTTCCTTATTATACTTCGAATAGTCATAATATGCCTTTCCTTGTGCATCCCAGGCAGATACCAGAGAGGATTTCTCTTCATCGTAGGGGGTATAGGGAGCACCGCCGATACAACTGACTTTCATTCCGACACTCCATAGATGCGGGAGATTGTAAGTTCCCCGTAGATTGAAGATATATCGGTTATCCCATGCGGATGCGATGTATTCACTTTCTTTATTGTTACGGTATTCACTTTTGAACAGGGTGAAAGAAGAAGCCAGGTTCAACTTTTTGGCAATTAACCATTTTACTAAGATTTCTGCTCCATAAGAACGCCCTTGTGCGGTGGAAGTTAGCAGTTCATTGCCAATCACTCCGTAATCATTTCCTTTGCAGGCCAGTGGAATGCCGTCTACAACGGAGAGCGGAATCTTATCATAATCTTTGTAGAATCCTTCAATGGAAACTTCAAAAGTATCTCCTTTCCGCCAACTGACTCCCAAACTTTCCTGACTGACTTTCATATAGCGGAGGTTGTATTTGTTGGCGTATGCTCCATGATTGTTTTTAAATCCAAGCGCTGTATATGGAGGAAGCTGATAATAAAGTCCGGCATTGCCGCTTACAAACCAGTGATCGGTTAACTGGTAAGAAAGTGATATACGGGGTGATAATTGGTCGGAGAGGGATTTCATTGCCGATGAATAGTTATTGGCATCGGCCCGTAACCCTAAAGAAGCAGTGAAACGTTCATCCATTGAAGAATAATTGACAGTACCGAAAATTCCCCATCGTAAAATATCCAGATAGGTGTGATAGTCGAATATTTGTGCCTGATTCGTATATATCTTTTGAAAAGTTGTATTAGAGTATTGGCTATAATCTAAGTTCACTCCAAGATTGATTTTCCAGTTTCGGATAGAGGATTTGTTCTCGAAACGGAACTTCGTTTCTTGTTCGGTAGAACGGAGGCGAAGCATTAGATTGTCCGGAACACTTTCGTCATTCTGGCGGTATTTCGTGTTACGGTTGTTCAGATAACTGTGGCTGACGACTATTGATTGTACATGTGCTCCTGCGTAGTGTCGGTAAACAGAGCCCAATGTAAACGTCTCCTGCTTGATCTTAGGCAGGTAGCTGAGAATGTATTCGTTGTCTTCACTATCCGCTTTTGTGTTCAAGCGCATATTGTCGATTCCTCCCAATCCTAAAATAGTCAGTTCATTTTGTTTGTCGAACCTGGTTTTCAATTTGAACTGTACGTCTGTGAAGGTCGGCAAGAAAGGGAGGTCAAGCATATCAAAAAGGAATTGCAGATAGGATTGGCGTACGGATACCAGATAAGAAGTTTTTTCCCCGATATGCCCGTTGGAAGCAAGGGAGACTTCAGAAGCTCCAAGAGTTGCTTTCAGCGAGTTGCGTTCCATATCTCCGTCACGTAATTTGAAATCTAGGACAGAACTGAGTGCATTCCCTTTATCTGTAGGAAAAGCACCGGTATAAAAATTGACTTCACGTATCAAGTCGGCATTGAGGATACCTACGGGACCACCGGAAGCTCCTTGCGTGCTGAAATGGTTGATGTTGGGAATTTCTATTCCGTCCAGATAAAAACGGTTTTCAGAAGGGGAACCGCCACGTACAATCAAGTCGTTGCGGTAGCCTATTGGTGAAAAGGCAACTCCGGGATAAGACTGTACGATTCGTGAGATGTCCCGGTTGGCTCCCGGACTCTTTTCTATTTCTTGTAGTCCTATGATACGCAGGCTGACAGGGCTTTCCAAATCACGCCGAAAAGGGGAAGCAGTGACAGTAATGCCTTCGAGCTCCGTCAGGTTCTCTTCCATCTCTATCGAGATATTTAAATTCCTGGTGGACAAGATATATTCAGGCGTAGTGACACTTTTGTAGCCGATAGCTGTTGCTTGTAAACGATAGATACCGGGAGGTACCTGCTCTATTGTAAAGTGTCCTTCTGCATTGGTTACGCCACCTTTATTCAGTCCGATGATCGTTACATTGATAAACTCTAATGGTTGACGGCTGTTTTTGTCTATTACTGTTCCTTTTATCTGATGCACAGGTTGAGCTTGAATCAGGAGAAGCAGAAAACTGCAAAAAAAGAAAAAGGTAAGAAGTCGCTTCATACAATTAGAGTTTAGTGGTGCAAAAATAATTAAATTGTTTTATTTCTCGTTTATAAGTTCTATTTTTGTGAGACCTATTAGACAGATTCTTTGATGAAAATGTAAATTTGATTACTGGCAATGATGCGATGAAGGCACACATTGTTCAGAAGACACGGAAGAATTATATATTAAAATAAAATAATACACAATGAAAAAACTTCTGTTAATTACTCTTTTTCTTGGTTGGGCAGCTCTCTCTTTTGCTGCCAAAGTAGATACCTTATTGATTAAAAGTCCTTCCATGAATAAGGATGTGAAGGTGGTGGTAGTAACTCCAGATGTAGCATTGGGGAAAAAAGCGCTAGCTTGCCCCGTTCTTTATCTGCTACACGGCTACGGAGGAAATGCCAAAACATGGATTGGAATAAAACCGAATCTTCCACAAATAGCGGATGAAAAGGGAATGATTTTTGTTTGTCCTGATGGGAAAAATAGCTGGTACTGGGATAGTCCGCTCAATCCGTCATATCGTTACGAGACGTTCATTTCATCGGAGTTGGTTAAGTATATTGACGAGCATTATAAAACGATTGCTGATCGGAAAGGACGTGCCATTACCGGATTGAGTATGGGTGGACATGGAGCAATGTGGAATGCGATCCGTCATAAAGATATATTTGGCGGTGCTGGAACGACAAGTGGTGGAATGGATATCCGTCCTTTCCCGAAGAACTGGGAAATGTCCAAGCAGTTAGGAGATTATGATTCAAATAAAGAAGTGTGGGATAATCATACTGTTATCAATCTGATCGATGGTCTTGAAAATGGAGATTTAGCCATTATAATCGATTGTGGTGAGAGCGATTTCTTCCTGAAGGTGAATCAGAATTTACACCATCGTTTGTTGGAGAAAAAGATTGACCATGATTTTATTACCCGTCCGGGAGCGCATAACGGACAGTATTGGAATAACTCTATTGACTATCAGATACTTTTCTTCGATAAGTTTTTCAAGAAATAAATTGTATTGATATGATTGGCGCATTATATTAGTGCCATGATTGTGCCGCTTCTTTGTCACAGTTATCTTTTTAGGAGCCCAATGGGGCTCCTTATTCAATGGCAATTGATATGTTCTGAGTATTGATCTTATTGGAATAATGTGTGCGGCTATAAATGCTCGTAGGTTTTCCTTCGTTGTCGAATGTATAAGAATAAGTAGTATATTCATTATTATTGTTTTCAGGAGTGGAGCGGGCTACCAGATGTTGTGTCGGCTTGCCTAAGATTCCGGCAAATAGGGCGCATTGGTGGAATGAAAGCGGATAAGTTTCTAATAAATCCAAACAGGGCAGGCGATAGTAATTGATTGTTTCTCCGGCTTCATACATTATTTTATTTTCTCCGTAATCAGTGAAAGATTCATTTGTCAGTGACGGGGAAGTAACACTGATCAGCTCTCCGTATTGATAAACAAGCGACAGGGTATGGGAAGCGTTTTCGGGCTGTAGTGTACCATTTATAGATGTAATATTTTCATGCAGTTGAGTTAAGTATCCGTCTGTATATGTAAAATTATATTGGCGTATTTGGGAAATGGTCGTGTATGTACATTGAGTTGCATAACCTTGTTCATTCAATGTATATATCCATTTGTTATCTTCACTATCTATCATGGTGACAAGGTTGTTCTCATATTGTAAAGTTACCTGATGAGAAAGTTCCTGTACAATTTCCTCACCAATGCTGATTGACTGTGTATTGGTATAGGATGTGAGCTTATTATCCGTATATGCATACTCATTCTTTATAGTGTTGATAGCAGTGGAGGTGGTCATATATGTCTCTTCAACTTCGGTCATTACCATTTTAGACATTGTCGGAACAGGTATATTAATCTCATTCCACGTCTTCTCTTTCTCATCATCGTCGGAACAACTGAAAAGTAGAATAGTGGTGATAAATAGTAGAACTACTTTTTTCATTTTAAATGTTATTAAAGCCTTAGCCCTTTACTGCTAAAACGTCGGCTGGCTGGACTGCTTACACTCTTTTCGACCTTGAAGCGAGTCTGTGGTGTACTTTCTTCTGGAGTTTCGTCATCTTTAGGCGGATATGTACCGTCCAATACTCCTATGGCGATCTTCAGCAATCTTTCACTTTTACCATCCTTGTCGAATGTACCGAATGGTAGGAATTCACTGTAATTTGTACTCCCATCTATTGTGGTTTCACTGACTTTTAAATCGGTAGCTGGAGAAATGGCACCATAAGTATCGTGTTGGGAATTGTAAACTGTACATACTACCGGGTTGACCGACCATAGAAATTCTTCATTAATAAACTGTTCTGTTGCTACATTTTGTCCCTTCGTCGAACTGCCTACAGTAGCAATGGGATATGTATCCTCTAAAAAAAGACTTCTAATGAGCATTTCCGGTGCTCCCATTGTCGTTCCGCTGGTAATGGCGATTAAACTGTGTAAGTTTAAATTGATCTCCCTATCTGTACCGAACAGAATAGTGGCGTCTTTATCCGTATTTTTATCATTATATTCAAGATAAGCCATTGGCTCTCCTAAACGGTCGGCTGAGGTCAGAATAGTACCTAACAACTGAACACAATCCATTGAACCTCCCTCATTGTAACGAAGGTCAAGAATAACAGCTTGTACGCCTGCTTCCTTAAACTTTTGCGAGACACTGCGTAATTCATTGTTGTATTTTTCCGGTTCGGCTTTTGTACCGGCTGTGAAGCTATTGTACATGAGATAGCCTACCCTTATCTTTTTGACCGGCGACTCAATAATCTCATATTTATGTACGGGATTGTCTTCTACTATCTGTGCTGCAGGCATTTCAACGGGGTCATCTATTGGAACAACTCTATATTCCATCGTCGGTCCTTCATCTTCTCCGTCACCTCCCTCATTTCCGTCTTCTTCATCTTCTATTTCCACCTCTTTCCACTCGCCCAAAGTCAGTTTTACGGCTTTAGTTCCTTGCAATAAATATGTCTCATATTTCTTACTAATGTAGGAAGTGTCTACTTTCATGATCCAATCACCGCGTTCTAAACCCGCCTGTGCGGCAGGGGAACCTGGAATAACGTAAGTAATCAAAGCGTTGTAGGCAGTGTCAATATCCGGATTTCTAACTAATGAATAATCAAATCCATATGTGGGCAATGGGGTTGCCATAACAGAGTCTACAAATGAATAACTATCCTGCTTCGATTTCACTTTAGACAGGAAAGAGGCAGGTTCTACAAATAAATTTACATCATCATAGGAAGGTAGCTCCTGATACCATAGATAGTTCTGTTGCATGATGTCTAATATCCATGTATCCAATGCTGTTTGGTGGGCATACTCCGGCCAGCGGTCAACACCACAGGAGAAGAAGCCACTGAGAGATACGATGGTCAGGGCGGGTATAAGGATTATCTTTCTTAATTTCGTCATCATAAAAAGCTTTTCACGTTGCAAATGTAGGAAATACTTTGCTTATCTACCACATTTATGGTATAAAAATGCCTTTAATGTGTGATTGGCTGTTAGAGAATCCTGCGTTATCTTTGTGCTTCCAAAATTATCAATAGGCATTAGTAAAATAGAATAAGTGATTAATAAACGGTAATTTCATGAATATAGCTGCATTGTTATCGGGAGGTGTTGATAGTTCGGTGGTTGTTCACTTGCTTTGTGAGCAGGGCTACAAACCGACTCTTTTTTATATAAAGATCGGTATGGAAGGAGCGGAGTATATGGATTGTTCGGCAGAGGAAGATATTGAATTATCGGCTGCTACTGCCCGAAAGTACGGTTTATCTCTTGAAATAGTTGATTTTCATAAGGAATACTGGGAAAATGTAGCGACTTACGCCATTGGTAAGATCCGGCAGGGATTGACACCGAATCCGGATGTGATGTGCAATAAACTGATAAAGTTTGGTTGCTTTGAACAACGCATCGGGAAAGAGTTTGATTTTACGGCTACCGGTCATTATGCTACTACGATACAGCGTGATGGAAAAGTGTGGCTGGGTACGGCAAAAGATCCCGTAAAAGACCAGACGGATTTTCTTGCACAGATTGATTATCTGCAAATTTCCAAACTAATGTTTCCCATTGGAGGATTGACGAAACATGAGGTGCGTGAAATTGCAGATGCGGCTGGATTACCCAGTGCCAAAAGAAAAGACAGTCAAGGCATTTGCTTTTTGGGAAAGATAAACTATAATAATTTTGTCCGTCGTTTTCTTGGCGAGCGGGAAGGAGTGATTGTAGAATTGGAAACCGGAAAGAAACTAGGTACACATCATGGTTATTGGTTTCATACTATCGGGCAACGGAAGGGGCTTGGTTTGAGTGGAGGTCCTTGGTTTGTTGTTAAAAAGGATATTCAGGAAAATATCATTTATGTATCTCGCGGCTACGGTGTAGAGACCCAATATGGGAATGAATTCCAAATGCGTGATTTTCATTTTATAACGGATAATATTTGGAAGGGTCAGGATAAGGAAGTGGATATAACCTTTAAAATTCGTCATACTCCTGAATTTACTAAAGGGAAGCTCATTATGAAGGGAGATAATCAGTTTCATATCCTATCTTCTGAAAAGTTACAAGGCATTGCTCCGGGACAGTTTGGAGTGATTTATGATAAAGAAGCGCGGATTTGTGTGGGAAGTGGAGAGATTATCTGTTAAATATTTTTTTTGAGTGGCGAAGATTGAATAAACAAGATTATTTTCATTACTTTTGTTTCGTAGAATTATAAATAAAGGAGGTTTGATTATGACAACGATGGAATTCCCAACAAGATGCGGTGTTAAACCTTCTTTATATCTATGATAAGGCGGATAAGGCTCTTGAAAACACATCAGATATAGTATTCCGCTAAATCAACAATTCCCGCCCGCATGGCATATTTGGTGGCTTCATGCACATTATTTACGCCTAACTTGCGGAAGATATTTTTACGGTGGCTGTTAATCGTATGAAAACTAAGGTTTTTCTTTGCTGCAATCTCTTTTGTCGTTTTGCCCAGTGCGATTTCTTTTAGAATATTCTTTTCTGTTTGCGTTAGCAAATGATTGTCTGTGGATGAGGTAACAGACGGAGAGCCAGTTCCCGAAAGCAATAGGTTGCTGACATGATTGCAGATATATCTTTGTTTGCGGATAGCGCATTGAATAGCAGTGATAATTTCTTCTTTGGAATTATCTTTCATTACTACTCCAAAAGCCATGCTGCTAAATAATATTTGTCGAAGGAAGTTGAGACTTAGCTCATCGGAGAATAGAATCCAATCGGCCTTTTTAAACCTTTCCTGCAGAACGATCAGTTCATCTGCCCCGGCAAAATTGAATAGTGTGTAATCAAGAATAACCACTGCTTGCGGATACAATCGCAGCAACTGAATCAGCTCTGCTTTATTATCAGCTTCTAAAAGCGTGGATACATCTTTTTGCTTGGTCAGTAGGAACATCATTCCCGCTTTGCTGATATCTTGATTGTCTGCAATGATAAATTCTCTCATAATAGGAATAGCTAAATAAAAACTCCGCTACAAATGTACATATTTTGTGCGATTTGTAGCGGAGTTTTAATTAGATTCTTGAATTCCGATTACCAGGAACGTCCTTTGAAGATGTTGGATTGGTCAAGCGGAACGATATTTCCGTTCAATGTCAGATTGTTGTTATTGAAGTTCGGGCTGATTGTAACCGAAGCTGTATTATTTCCACTGCTCATGTTGATAAAGACCTGAGCGGAAATACCAATACCTTGAACGCTGAATGAACAGTTCACATTTCCTTTCTTGTCAATGTTCATTTTCATATCAGAAGAATTACCATCTACAGTGACACCACCGATCCCGTTAGGACCTGGATAAGCTGTATTGAAAGCAGTCTGCACAGTGGCTCTGTTGCCATTCATCAAAACGAAGTTGGTGTTTGAAGTCACGAAAGCACTCATTCCATTGCGGAAGATTACTTGATTGGCTTCCAATACAAATTGCTTGTTCTTTAAAGCCTGTACAGCTTGTTGATAGGCTGCCATGTCCTGTACTTGTTCTTCGGCGCGGAGTTTCGCTCTTTCTGCGTCTCTTTGAACTTTTCGTTCTGCGCGGCGGGTTGCTGCGTTACTTTCCTGTGCATACATCATCGTGCTTGCACTTACTAATACTAATGCTAATAATGCAATAAACTTTTTCATAACTTTTTTTTTGTTTAGGTTTAATACGTTGTCCGTTTATTGCAAAAACAAAGAGTATGCCGGATTGTTCACGAACGTCGTGCAATTTTGTATCCGATAGCTGCGACGGCAATACTCATTAAAGGGCTGATAATGTTGAAAAAGCAATAGGGAAGATATACAAGTGTGGGCACACTTAAAATGGTGGCCTGAGTCATCCCGCAACTGTTCCATGGGATCAGTACGGATGTAACGGTTACTGCATCTTCCGTCGTGCGGCTTAGTAAGCAACTTTCATATCCTTTCTTGGCATATATGTCACGAAACATATTCCCCGTCAGAATGATACTGATATATTGGTCGGCTGTTGCCAGATTAAGAAACAAGCCTGAGCAAACCGTACCTCCTACCACACTGACCGTCTTTTTCATAAATCGAACAAAGATTGAAGTGATACTACCCAACATACCGCTGGCCGTCATTGCTCCACCAAAACACATGGCACACAGAATGAGCCAAATCGTATTCAGCATTCCGGACATGCCGCGTGTGGCAATCAAATCTGACAGAACGGCATTGTCTGTGTGCAGACTTGTACTTCCATATATCGTTATCATTAATCCTTTGAACAATGAATCGAAGCCGGAAGTTGCCATTCCGGAAACTTCCTGTAATAACTCCGGCTGGAAAATCAAAGCGAAGACTCCTGCCAGCAGTGTCGATAAGAACAGGGTAATGATGGAAGGAATCTTACGGGCGATTAATATGCCTGTTGCAATAGGTACAATCAAGAGCCAGGGAGTAATGTGGAACTTTTCATTCAAAGCAGTTGCCACTTCGGTGATATGTTGTGTATTGCTGGCATCGTGTGAGAATCCTGCCACAGTAAAAATAATCAAAGTGATTATGAGGGAAGGAACTGTCGTTATCATCATGTATCGGATATGCCGGAATAGTGGAGTATCAGTTACGGAAGCTGCCAATATGGTTGTTTCCGATAGAGGCGAGACCTTATCTCCAAAATAAGCTCCGGAAATAATGGCTCCTGCAATCCATCCCTCTTCAAATCCTTGTGCCCTGCCGATACCCATCAGTGCGATTCCAATGGTAGCGATGGTAGTCCACGAACTACCGGTCATAACGGAAATAAGTACACAAATGATACAGGTGGATGCTAAGAAGAAACTGGGATGTATGATTTGCATTCCATAATAAATCAAAGTAGGTACTACTCCGCTGATCATCCACATTCCACTTAATGCACCGATAATCAATAGAATGATAATAGCCGTTGCCACTCCGGCCACATTGTTTGTGATGGCAATCTCATAATCTTTCCAAGGAATTTTGTAGAATGCCATACCGATAAGAATACAAATAGCGGTAGTGGTGAGTAATGATACTTGACTTCCTCCACTTAAAGCATCACTACCGAAAGTATGGATAGTACCGAATAATAATAGTATAAGTACGATAATTGGTATCAGGGATACAAAAGGGGAGGGGGCTTTTTTCATATTAAGTTCTTTAATGCTCTATATTATTTTGGTTTGCAAAGATATAACAAAATGATCGAAATTCTTAGCGTTATGGAACGAAGCAATAAAAATTAGTATAAGTTTATATATTCTTGGTACATAGAATCAGCCCCAATTTACCTTACGTTTTAGCCACCAATATCGTATGAAAAGTATTCCGGTCAGAATCAGAGCGATAGATAGTCCGGTGTAGAAAACGGAAATAAAACTGTCGGGTAATAGATGGAAACTCCGGATGGTAATGCTTAGAGAGATCATGAATATCATAATGATCCAACTCTTTACATCAAAAAAAGAAAAAGGGCAGTTACGGGTTTTCTTTTTCTCGTCAATTCGCCGGGTGTGTTTATAATAAAGTCTTTTAAAGATGAGTATGAAGAATAACAGGAAAACTACAGTTGCTTCTCCGATTTTGAACATCCAGTCTTGGGAGTTGTTTAACCATGTAATGATTCCTATTCGTAATATATTGATACCGGCTGTAATCCATACTGCGCCGGCTGTAATGAGTAAGATTTGTTTGTTGACTCCGTATTTCATTCGCTTTACTTTTTTGCTATAAACGGTTTTACTGCTTATTTTGTTGAGTCATTTCTTATGATTTATAACTCATTTTATAAAAAAAGTGGTGGAAACCGTATTCCCTTCCCCATCAACGGCTGTCAGAGAGTGTTTTCCCGGTTCAGGTTGCAAGGATATTTTATGAAAATCCTGTGTTTGCATCAGATATATATCATCGAGATGCCAGAAAACGATTGCTTCGGGATTGTTGTGAGCCAGTTCGACAGTGATGAATCCTTTGTTACCATCCAATTGTTTCGGTAGCTTGATTCGTGCATTCATCGGAGGATAAATGAATTGCATGGGTTGGAAACTATCTTCTCCGCAACCTGATTTGAACGGAGGAAGAGGCTTGTATTCCGGATGATGCTGTTTATAATACCATTCCCACACAGGAGGCAGTGCGAACCATGACCTTTGGAAAGTAGGCTCCGTATTGGCACAATTCTCATAAATACGATATTTCTCGTCGGCAGATAAAGTAATGAAGTGATGATATGGGCAGGATTCCGTTCGCAGTCCGGAGGGAAGTATAAGCACTGTGTCCGTCTCCTCGCAGAAGCGTCCTTTCAAATGACCGGATTGACGGCATACCTCTGCATCAATAAAAACACCGGTCGGACGTTCAAACCACGATGAAGAGGGAAGATAGTTGAATACATCGAATAATACGGGACCTGCCGTTTGTGCGCCCACTAATCCCGGTTTTCCTTCACCGGTTGCGTTTCCTACCCATACGCCGACTGCGTAACGAGGAGTGACGCCTACCGCCCAAGCATCCCGGAATCCATAACTCGTTCCTGTTTTCCAGGCGATGGTCTGCATGGAAGGGATGGACTTCCAATCGATCTCTTCGGGGCGGTTGACTTCTTTTAGCGCGTCGAAAGTTTGCCACACTGCACCCTTGTCCCAAGTGAATTTTTGTTGTATCGCTTCGTTTTTGTTCTCTTCTCCCATTAAGATGTCGGCTTCTTTTTGAGGGACTGCATCACTATGCTGATTCGGAATCAGGCTTCGTCCCATTTGTGCGTACGCATTTGTTACATCCCATAAAGTGGCTTCTGCTCCTCCCAGAATCAGGGATAAACCGTAGTGGGACGATGGACGGGTGATTGTTTTGAATCCAGTCTGTTGCAGGAAATTATGAAATTTGGGAACACCATATTTTTGTAACATTGTCACAGCTGGAATATTCAGTGAACGGGAAAGTGCTTCCGAAGCGGGCACAGCCCCCTCATACTGCCTGCTGAAATTCTGCGGACTGAATCCGTTTATGTTAATGGGGATGTCAGGAAGTAGTGTATGTGGCAATAATGCCCCCTCCTGCAACATCGCATAATATAAAAAAGGTTTCAAAATACTTCCTGTGCTTCTGGGAGCTTGAATTACATCCACCTGATTACCTCCTTGCCGATGGTCGAAATGTACATTCCCGCAATAGGCTATCACTTGATTGGCAGGGAGGTCGATTACTAAAATGGCCAGATTGCGGATATCGCTTCGGTTAAATTCATTGCTCCAACGTTCAGCGATGTTTTCTATATGCATTTGAATCCCCCGGTCAATGGTGGAATGTGAGTACTGTCCATTTCTTTCTTTGTAGAAACGGCTGACTAAGTGGGGAGCTGTTTGCGGAAGAAGATGTGGCTCTTCGGGAAGAGGCTCGCTGACAGCCAACTCATAAGTAGACGAATCTATGATTTCTTTCTCATGGAGCAGTTTAAGGACCCGGTTACGTTTGGCAAGTAATGTCTCCCGTCCTTTGGATAGGTGAATCATGGCTGGAGCATTGGGTAATACGGCAAGCATGGCCGATTCCGCCCATGACAACTCTTCGGCTGAATGACCAAAATAACGCCAGGCGGCCGCATCCAGTCCTACCACATTTCCTCCGAAAGGGGCATGAGATATGTACATGGATAGGATTTCTTCTTTAGAAGCCCTGAATTCCAAACGTGTAGCCCAGATCATTTCGATTATTTTCTCTCCGAAAGTTCTGGGCTTGTTTCGTGCAAGCCGGATAGTTTGCATGGTCAGTGTGCTTCCTCCGCTTACAATACGTTTGTTCTTGATGTTTTGATAAACGGCTCTTCCGATGGCAAGTGGATTAACACCCCAATGATGATAGAAATGTTTGTCCTCAAAAGTGATAAGGCAGTGTTTTATTTTCTCCGGTGTCGTATTCCTCGGAGGGAAACGCCACTGCCCGTCGGAAGCGATACGTGCTCCCAACAGTTCTTCGTTCCTAGCAGTGACGACAGTCGAGTAGGGGACATGAAAGAGTTGTCGGGGAAGACAAAACATATATCCCATCACCAAGAGAGTAATACTGCCAAGTATTACTCTCTTGGTGACGGATAAATTTCTGAATACCTCGGATATCTTAACTTTCATGAATTGCGTTTGTTCTTACCAACAGAATTCGTATTAGCGACTCACCGTTGTTCTTCCTGCTTTGCTTCGTGCCTGCACGGTTGTATCATACATGGCTTCGCACTGAACAGCCGGAAGAATGAAGTTACCGGTGTATGCCGCTTGCAATCTGATAGTAAATACCTTTGTCTCACCACGGTACAAATTGAAATAGGTCAATACACGATCGTCGCGGATATCCTGATAGGAGTAATTGATAGCTGTACCGGCAGTCGCCATTCGTTCATTATATATTTCCCACCCGGATGGTATAATATGTGTCAATGCCAGATTGGTATAATCCGATGTTCCGCTAATATTGGATATGGAAACGACAGCGGTAAAGTCAGTTCCTTGTTTAATTTCTTCTGCGGATATGGGCGTGCCGTTCAGAGTTGCATATCTTATATCCATCCGAAGATTATCTGAGATGGCGGGCAACGTATCGTTCAGCAATTGTGTGCGCGTGATAATGTCTACTCCCAATGCTCCCTTGCCTTGATTCTTTACAGAGACTGTTCCGGATTTCGGTGAAGTAGGAATCTCTTTGTCAAATACCGCTTTGGCAGATTTCACGGCAGGTTGTTGCTTGCCGTTCCATGTCCATGTGAAATCAAGTGTGCCTGATAACTTTTCTGCCAAGCGTCCCATTGCCATGAGGGCAAATGCGGTAGACTGAGTACTGAAATAGTCCTCTAGTGACAGATTCTGCGAGACTTTCTTTGCTTGTTGAAGTGCATCCCGTTCCCGGTTCATCAAGATTAATGTTTCCAGAATCATTGCTTCATCCCGGTCGGACGAACCGTAAATAAAGTTCATTGAAGAATAGGGAGTGACACTGGTTGCTGTCTTATATGCCAATTCTTCGGCTGGTTTCATTTTTCCTGTCAATGCGTAGGCGGCTGCCAATCTCCATTTGGCTTGAATAGATAATCCTTGCTGTTCCTTCATTCTGTTCATAGCTCCGTACTCCGGTATACCGGCCAATGCCAGCGTGTATAGGCGGAAGGCTTGCATCAGCTCCGACTGCCATAGTTGCCAGCTGTTTGCATCCTGTGGCATACGCCAGTTCTGGGCTGCTGCACGTTGGAAGTGTTTCCACTTATTCAATACGTTTGAATGGACGGCATATCCCTTTTCTTGTGCCAATGTCAGGAACATTCCGGTATATGAACTGATCCATTCGTCTGCGACGGCATTCCCCGGCCAATAGACAAAACCGCCATT
This sequence comes from uncultured Bacteroides sp., assembly GCA_900556625.1. Lineage (GTDB taxonomy): Bacteria > Bacteroidota > Bacteroidia > Bacteroidales > Bacteroidaceae > Bacteroides. Next base: position 41,002 of record USPQ01000007.1, read on the forward strand.
GGGAAGTTGCCGGGCATAAATCTGACGGATAGCCTCCTGTACATTTGTTTTTATTTTCTCTGCTTCCTGTTCGTTTACCGTTTTAAATTGAGAGATAAACAAAAGCGGCAATGCTTTGGAAGTCAACTGCTCTGTACACTGATGTTGGTAATCGTATAAGAAGTCGAATCGACGTGTGATATCTACGGATGGGATGCGGGATACTTCCAACTGAATATGATTGTTGTCGGAAAAACCGCTTAGGCTATACGATACCTCTCCACTTTGTCCGGCTTCCACCCATTGGCTGTTGCGCAATGTCACGACCGGATTCGGGTTGCGTACGTCTATTTCGATGGTTTCTTTAGTCTGCTGTCCACCCCCGTTTGCCGTCAGATGGATAGTTGCTTTACCTGTTTTGTTTCCGGTCTTCAATGTAAAGAATGTAAGCTGGTCGCCCGGTTGATTGAAGGTTAGCGACTGTTGCGAAGGTCCGGCAATTTGTACTCCTCCACCGGAAACCTGAATAGATACGGTGACATTCTTTACCTGATTTTCCATTGCAAAGATATTTACCGGAACAGTGATTTCCTCTTGAATACTAAGCACGCGCGGCAAGGTGGAAAGCAGCATTAACGGTGTCCGTACATAGGCCGTCTTTTCTGCATTTCCATAAACACCGTCCTGTCCTGCCACTACCATAGCGCGTACAGAACCTACGTACATCGGAAGTTTCAATGTATGTGTCTGATGTTTGCTTTTTCCCAGATAGAAAGGGCCTATGAATTTAACGACCGGTTTGAACCGGTTTGCTTTTGCATCTGCCGGTTTCAAAACTGCGTCCCCGCCTGTACTGAAAAGAGAACCGTAACTTCCGGCGGAAGCTCCCAATACGTTGTCGTACATATCCCATGTCCGGATACCGAGCGCTTCGCGTGAATAGAAGTCATTCCAAGGATCGGGTGTCTTGAAGTTCGTAAGGTCCAGCAGACCGTCGTCTACGATAGCCAATGTGTAAGTCATCGGTTTCCCGCTCTTTTCGCTGACGGTCACATTGAAGTTCGTTTCCGGTCGTAGCACTTCCGGCATTTGTATTTGCGGTCTTAATATTGTTTGACTGTTAGTTACGAATACCGGGACAACACCATACATACGGATAGGCAAGTCATTCACTGTCTGCGCATGAGGCTGCAACAAGCTGATGTGCAGATATACGTTCGGAGCCATTTCTTCTGTGACCTTGAACGTATATTTTGTATCTCCTTTGCTGGAAACTTCGATCCATTCCTGTTTGAGTACCGTCGATCCGTTTTCGATGGATACCAATGCACGTCCGTTGGCTGCTGCGGGGATAATAGCCATAGCTGTTTCTCCTATCTCATAGGAATCTTTGTTCAATGAGAAAGCAAGCATTTTAATACCACTGGGGTCCGATTTACTTGAACGTCCTCTCCATTCGGGCCAGTCTACGTAGACAGTACCTCCGGTGGCATGTCCGCTTTCTTTGTCTTTCACATAGACCAGATAACGTCCCCAATTGGGATAATCGACGCGGAATTTGAAAGAAGCCTTTCCATTGTTGGTTTGCAGACTCCCGCTGGCTACCGGAGTGATGGAAGTTCCGTTTATATAGGAACTGAAAGATTCTTCATTGTTTTCCCACCACCAGCTCCAACTGATACGGTAGATTTTATATTCCAGATTTGAACGGCTCACCGCCTGTCCTTCCGGATTCACTGTCACAATGTCAAATACATGATCTTTGTCCGTTTCTATGTATTTGCCTTTTGGCTGATTCAAGTTAATGCCCACATACGATGTGAACGGAGAGAAAGGAACGCTTTGGGTATAGATACTGGCATCTCCTCCCGGTTCGAATACACGGGTGGTGAAAGATGCGTTTAGCATACCCGGCGCATTGGTTGCTGCAGGGAGTTTTAAAGTGACTCCCGCTCTTCCTTCCGCGCTGAGCATTCCGTCAAACATATTTGTCTTGATGGTAGTGAAATCTGTAGCCGGATTATTGAAAATATACTGTCCGTAGTTTTTAAATTGTGTATTTACTTTAGACAGTGACATCTCTACTTTGGTTTTCAGATGTGAAGCCTTAGCCCCTGTCAGCCAGGCAGAAGTGAGTGGAGCATAGACTTCTTTGTCTGTTGCTTGAAGAATTCTAGGCAATGCCAACGTTATTTTAAGTCGGTTGGGTTTTATTGTTTCGATGCGTATCCCTTTATGGAAAGTCGAACCGCCTACTTTTACGTATGCGTTCCACAGACCGGTAGGGGCATCTGCCTGAGTAGGGACAGTAAATGTGTAAAAGCCATTCATCCCTTGTGTTGAGATCATTTTGGTATAGAATTGGCCTTTCGGATTGTAGATTTCCAGCGCTACCGGATGTTTGTCCGGTATTCTTTTTTCCCGGTCTTCCAGAATGAAAGATATATGTAAGGTGTCTCCCGGTCTCCATACTCCTCTTTCACCATACATAAATCCTTTTAAGCCTTTTTGAATATCCTTTCCACCCACATCGAAGCGGCTGACCGATTGCTCTTCACCGTCTGCAACACGTACGTAAGCTTTTTGTCCGTCTGCCTCTGCTACGATAATGAAGGGAACTCCTTTCGGAGCGATTTCCGCCAAGCCTTCTCCGTTTGTTTCTCCCTTACCGATGGTTTGTAACTGGAAATTGTAAACAGTTACTTGCGCCTTTCCGACAGGTTTTGTGTCCAAAATGTTGTTTACTGCAATCCACAGATTGTTCAAGGAGTTCTTCTTTACGAGCATTCCCAGATTAGAGGCAAAGACATTGCAGGTAGCTGTCCGGTCTGCTCCCATATAATAGGACGGGTGGCACGGATTATCCCGTTCTTTCCACCGATACAAACTCCAGTCCATAGTTTCGCCGTTGTAATAATAATAAGCCTCAGGAGTGTCCCATACAGCTTCGTCTGCCTCTGACAAAATACTACCGCTAACTTTTGTCAGACCGTCGGAAGTCGTGTCGGAAAACTTCATTTCTTTGTTTTCTTCACTTCCACCGCAAGGATAAGCGGAATATTCTTGGCGGAAAGACAGGATAACCCGGTAGATGGCGCCCGGTTCTTGATGAATCAGTCCGGCAAGGTCGATAGAGTAATCTTCCCATTGATGAATATCTTTTGATGAATCCTTGCTTAGCCACAATGTTTTCTTATAAACCAGGCGTCCCGAACGGCGCAACTCATTGGCAGAGGCCAGAGAGTTGTTTTGCATAAACATCAAGATGTTACTCTCAAAGATGCGGATAACCTTTAAATCTACTGCATACAGATTGACAGCACGGAATGGAATAATCAGGCTTTTCGAATCGGGAAGAATAGCGGCTGAGGTAGCCATCTCTACTTGCGGTTTCAGATTCAATTCGCTGAATGAGATAGAGTGGGAAGTCCCCAGACTACGGTCTTGACTGCTTTTTATTCCTTCATGGATATTCAAAGTCAGTTTATTTATTTTATTGGTTTCAAAATAGATAAGAACCTGATTATCCTTAATTTGGGTGATGCAAGAAGATACTTCCGGTATCTCGATCAGTCCTTTCAGATCTTGCATATTGGATATGGGAGCAGAGAATACGACTTCGATCCCGTTTTCCGGTTGGTCAATGCGTTTGGCGGTCAGAAAGCGGAAACTATCTTTTGCCGGAATCATGATTTCTTCGATTTGCGTATGGTCAATTCCGGCGGGATTGCCGTTTGCTGTCAGTTGGATTTGGTAATCTTCCGCTTCCCGCAAGATCCGGGTGATACTGAATTCATAACGAGTCGGATTGTTGGTGGAGGTAATATCGACCGGATAATTTTTACTTTTGCCATTGCCGACTATCAGCATTTTCTCAACTTCTTCTTTCTTTACAACGTCACTAAAGCGTATTTCTCCTTTTATGTTCACTTCGTCGGGTTGAGTAGCTGTAATCGTTATAGGTTCTGTATGAATTGTGAAGTTACGTTCCTGCACCCGGAATGAGAAGTTAAATTCCTTTAGCTTTTTATCTACCTCGATAAAATCTCCAAGCTGGAAAGTTCCTTCGTAGAATGCTCCCGGTTTTAAAGTACCTTCTTCCGGAACAAATTCGATGGTGTTATTGCTAATCCAATATGCTTTTCCTTTCAAAGACGGTGAAAAGCTGAACGGATTATCTTTTAACTCATTATTTACGTCAACCATAGGTTGATCGTGTGTCAACTCGATGCGTATAGTCGAACTTTGGGAGATGACTCCTCCTGTGTAGGCATTTACATAGGGGGCATATTTTGCAGAGGGGATGATGTCTTTCGGACTGTGCATACATGCGGAAAAGGTCACAATCCACATTATGAAAAAGAATAGTTTGGTAGCGAGGCTGCTACGTCCAGTTTTTATTTGTCCCATAGCAAAGAGTTTTTATTGGTTCAGTGGACAAATATACTGTTTTTATAATAGATTCTTTTATAGACAGGGGTATTTTTCCTTCAACTTTTTCATGAAGGACTTGCTTACTTGTAGGAGCTCGGCGTCATTAAAAGGGGGGAGTAATACACAATTATTGTCTTCAATTGATGCCAGATAGCTGATATTAATAATGTAGGATTGACTGATCTGAAGCAAATAAGGGTGTAAACTCAATATCTTTTGCGAGTTCGTGTTTCTTTTTAATATCAGAGTGTGTTTGTTGGATAACATGACTTCCCACAATTTGCTTTTTGAGTTATAGCGGAAATAACCGATTTCTTCCAAGTGAATCAGTTGCAAATTTCCGGTAATAGTGGTATATAAAAATATGCTTTCTTGATGTTGCGTAATTTGTGTCTGGTCGCAATGTTCAATGTTTATGTGTTGATGGTTCATGATATTAATTTATTAATTTCCCGTGTCGTAATTTTTATTTTCTGTCAAAAGTAGCAGATTACTCTTAATTATAAAAATGAAAAGTGTCTCATTTCTATAATGAGACACTTTTATTATTAAGATTTGTACGTTACAAAATAGAAGAATTCTATTTACTTTGTTGATATTCAATGAACTTACTGGGAGAAATACCATATCTTTCGGAAAAGTTCCGGTAGAAGGTTGCCCGTGAGCTAAATCCGCATGCAAACATCAACTCTTTCACATTCTTTTCCGGATTTTGGGCGATTAGTTGTTTGAAATGCTCTAGTCGGATATAATTAATATATTCACGGAAACCTGTAAATCCCTGACTTTTGATTGCATCCGAAATATTGCGTTCTTTGTCATTTAAGGCTTCTGCCAAATCTTTTATACTGTATTTCTGATCTGTGTAAGGATGTTCTTTCTTTAAATAACTCTCGATTGTGGTGAAGAGTGTGAGTGGCTGAAATGAGTTTCTCATTTCTTCAGGATTTTCTTCTTCTGTATTATACACCATACTGATATGGTCTGAAAACGGATTCTCATATCGTAAATATAGCATTGAAAATAAAACAGTAAAAACGATTGCTGTAATACCGAATAAATTGAAGATAAACTCATTAATGCTTAATGTGAATAGGATGTATATACCAAGAAATAGGAATAAGAATCCCATGAATAGATACATGTTTCTATTCATCTTACGATGTGTCTTAACACGGCTGGTGACATAAATGAGAATAAAGAGAGGAGTGATGACAGAAAGCAGGAATATACTGATTCTGAGTTTGACATCCATATTACCGATATTGGGCATTATCTCATTTAGTGAATGGATAGCCGTTATGTTGCCATTGAAGTACAGATAGCAGATTCCTACCGTTATGGTAATGATAGGAGGCAATAAGAAGGTGAATATTCTGAAATGGTTGAAATATCCCGGAGATAAGGATGCGATGGGAAATAGTGCTACGATATTGGCCAAAGCGTACCATTTAAGCATTTTATCAATATTGAGCAATTCTGTGAAGTCATATTCCGGGGTGTCCGTGACAATCGTCAGCCATCCGATGTTTTCCCATGAAAACATGAACCCTATACCGACTGCTATGATTCCCCAATATAATTGAGGATAATTGTCTTTGGCACGAATGATAAGAATAATCCCCGATATAAGGGCAATCAAATCAAGTGCTAGTTCAACTGATAAATGTAGTATTCCCATGTTTATAAGTCTTCACCTGCATATTTAAGGCTATTAAGTTTAATAACGTGATTATGAGTTTATGCAAATGTAGTTGTTTTGTTTCTATCCAACAAAATTCGGTTGATAAATTGCATTTATTTGCGTACTTACAAAATATAATTAGTTAATTCTAAAACTGATCTTCGTAGCGTTTCCAATATATTAGGATGATATGCCAAAATTTGTGACCGTTTGTCAGAATTGAAATAGAAGTAAGCATTATAGGTATATAAACAATAAATCCCCATAACCTTATTAGTTACAGGGATTTAGTATATAGCAATTTATTAAATTACTTGCTCAAAGCCTGAGCTACGTCAACCGCACAAGCTACAGTACAACCTACCATCGGGTTGTTACCAATTCCCAGGAATCCCATCATTTCTACGTGAGCAGGAACTGATGAAGAACCAGCGAACTGAGCGTCAGAGTGCATACGGCCCATTGTGTCTGTCATGCCGTATGAAGCTGGTCCGGCAGCCATGTTATCCGGGTGAAGAGTACGGCCTGTACCACCACCGGAAGCAACTGAGAAATAAGGTTTGCCTGCAAGAACACGTTCTTTCTTGTAAGTACCAGCAACTGGGTGTTGGAAGCGAGTCGGGTTAGTAGAGTTACCTGTGATAGATACGTCTACACCTTCTTTCCACATGATAGCTACACCTTCGCGAACATCGTCAGCACCATAGCATTTTACTTTTGCACGAGGACCGTCAGAGTAAGCGATTTCGCGAACAACTTTCAGTTCACCTGTAAAGTAATCGAATTGAGTTTGAACATAAGTAAAGCCGTTGATACGAGAGATGATCTGAGCAGCGTCTTTTCCAAGACCGTTCAGGATGCAACGCAACGGTTCTTTACGTACTTTGTCTGCTTTTGCAGCGATTTTGATAGCACCTTCAGCAGCAGCGAAAGATTCGTGACCTGCCAGGAAAGCGAAACATTTAGTTTCTTCGCGCAGCAACATGGCAGCCAGATTACCATGACCGATACCAACCTTACGGTCGTCAGCTACAGAACCCGGAATACAGAATGCTTGCAGACCGATACCGATAGCTTCAGCAGCTTCAGCAGCATTTGTGCAGTTCTTCTTAAGAGCGATAGCAGTACCTACTACATAAGCCCATTTTGCATTTTCAAAACAGATAGGCTGAGTTTCTTCACACGTTTTATAAGGATCAAGTCCGGCAGCTTCGCAGATAGCGTTAGCTTCTTCGATGTCTTTGATGCCGTTAGCGTTCAAGGCTTCGATGATACCTTTGATACGACGGTCTTGGCTTTCGAATTTTACTTCTCTAATCATAGTTTCTTTCCTCCTTATATTATTCGTGACGTGGATCAATAGATTTAACTGCTCCCTGTTCTGCTGTTACGCGTCCATAAGTTCCTGTAACTTTTTTCAAAGCTTCGTTCGCATCGGTACCTTTCTTGATTTCGTCCATGAACTTACCCATGTGTACGAATTCGTATCCGCAGATTTCGTCGTTCTTGTCCAAGAAGATTTGTTTGATATAACCTTCTGCCATTTCGAGGTAACGAGGACCTTTAGCCAAAGTACCATAAAGAGTACCTACCTGGCTACGCAGACCTTTACCCAGGTCTTCCAGACCTGCACCGATGATCAAACCACCTTCAGAGAAAGCTGATTGGGTACGTCCGTAAACGATTTGCAGGAACAGTTCGCGCATAGCTGTGTTGATAGCATCGCAAACAAGGTCGGTGTTCAATGCTTCAAGGATTGTTTTTCCCGGAAGGATTTCAGCAGCCATAGCAGCGGAGTGAGTCATACCGGAACATCCGATAGTCTCAACCAAAGCTTCCTGGATAATACCTTCTTTAACGTTCAGTGTCAGTTTACAAGCACCTTGTTGAGGAGCGCACCAACCGATACCGTGTGTCAAACCTGAAATATCAACGATTTCTTTAGATTTTACCCATTTGCCTTCTTCGGGTATGGGAGCCGGTCCATGGTTAGGACCCTTCTTTACAACACACATGTGTTCCACTTCGTGTGAATAAGTCATAATTAGCTCTTTTTTAAGTGATATAATTAAAAATACGTAGTCACGATTCTCTAAATCGCCCACAAAGGTAGTCGATTTATTTGTTTCTGCAAACCGCCTTTTATTACTTTTTTGTGAAAAGAGATAAATCCCTTTATGTTTTTCTCAGTTTGTAAAGTCGGGATTGCATTTGCCGAACTACTGCTATTATTGACATTGTCTATTGAGGGTAAACTTGTTTTCTTCTTATCGTAAAGTTCTTTTTACCTAATCTCTAAGTTGCTTTAGACTACTGCTAAACTATAAACGAAGGCTTCGTTTTTATAAACGCAATCTTCATTTGTATAATCAAAGCCTTTGTTTTTATAAACGGAACTTTCATTTATAGTTTGTATGCAATCGAAGTAAATTAATTATCAGTTGAAAGCAACTTTGTCTATGCTGGAGTGAGACTTATCTGGTAATAAATAAAGGTGATGAACGTGTCGATTTTCGGAAGAGAATAGCAGGATATATTTGTTAAATGGTCTAAGTATGATCATTTGTGAGCCGAAATTGAAGTTTTGGTGGAGAAAAGTGCAATTCTTAGAATAAACGGATAAAAGATGACTTTTTACTGAATTGATTGATTTTCAATATGATAGTTTGATGTGGTGAACGTTGAAAGTGATAATATAGTTCGTTTGTCACTTTATTGTCATCCTATTGTCAGTGTCTATTGTCATTTTTATCTTTCTTATTATCAGTTGATTAACTCGTGAAAATGACAAATGACAATAAAACTGGCGTTTTAAAACCTTATGTAGATATTAGCTTATAATTCGTAGGGCTGCAAATTTATTTATGTTTTTCGTACTTGGATATAGGATGAAATTCGTAGCTTTGCACATCATTTATTTGGAAAGAACTATGATAGAAGTAATGGAGTCCGCTTTGCAAAAAGCTGCGGGTGAGGGAATGGATGAATTCATCCAAGTGTTTACCGATAAATATAAGGAGGTGATTGGTGGTGAACTGACTGCCGAAACTATGCCTTTGTTAACGGGGGAACAACATTCTTTACTCGCTTATCAGATTTTTCGTGACGAGATAATGGTTGGCGGATTTTGTCAGTTGATTCAGAATGGCTATGGCGGATATATTTTTGATAATCCGTTTGCTAAAGTAATGCGTTCATGGGGAGCGGATGAGTTGTCGAAATTGGTCTATAAAGCAAAAAAAATATATGATGTCAACCGAAAAGACCTGGAGAAGGAACGGACAGATGATGAATTTATGGCTATGTACGAGCAGTATGAGGCTTTTGATGAGTTGGAAGAGGCTTATTTGGAGATGGAGGAACAGGTTACGGCATTGGTCGCAAGTTATGTGGATGACCATTTAGACCTTTTTGCAAAAATAATAAAATGATGAATGCAGTATTTTTTAAGTATTTGCATTTAGTAAGTGTGAATCAGAATTTATATCTTTGCAAAATCTAAAAAATATGTTTATGAAACAGATGAAATTTTTATTGGTAGCTTTGATGGCTGTGGTGATGAGTGTGTCGGTGACTTCTTGTATGAATGGAGAAAATAATCCAGTTTATACAGGATTGGCTGTAGCTGAATGTGTTAGTACATATCCTGCTACTTTCGCAGTCTCAAACAATCAGAAATTAGTTGTAAAAGATGCGACCTTGCTTGACTTAAAGTATGGGAAAACGTATATGTTTTATTATCAATTTAATACAGAGGAACAATCTGTTTCTGCAGCTTCAATAACTGTGACACTCTATCAAGGAAGTGCTCCGGTAGCAATTGATGCTGATGATGACGAGGGACCGGTGGCAAACTCTGCGGATTACGAGGCTGATGCAGCATTGTATTCTTTGGGTACATCTTTATTTCCATCTTCTTTTTTACTTTATAATAAAAAATTGCTGGTTCCCTTTGGCTATTGGGTAAAAGTAGAAGAAAATACTGATAAGCAAAAAGAAGAATTTAATAAGCACTCTTTTGTTTTAACGTATGATGTTACTAACATAGCAAGTGGTGCGAAAACATTTGAATTGACACTTAATCATAAAATTAGTGACGCAGAAGGTGAGAAAGTTACTCGTGACAGGTGGGCGGAAGGCTATAAAGTGTACGATTTGACTGCAGCTATAACAGCTTTTAGTGAAAAATCGGGAACAGTACCTACTACTATAAAAATAAAGACGAAACTTAATACATCTACTGGCGGCTCTTTGGAAGGGGCGATAGATGGTACGAACGAGGTAACTTATACTACTGAATAACATTGAACTACAAAGAACTATTTAACATAGCAATGAAATTGATTTCCTCTCCGGCTAAGGCTTGGGAGGAAATTTCTATGGAAGAGGATAGGCGAAAAGTATATATGGCTTTTGTTTATCCTATGATTGGTTTATGCGGTCTGTCCGTATTCATTGGTTCGTTACTGACCAATGGATGGGGAGGTCCGCAAAGTTTCCAGATAGCTATGACCAATTGTTGTGCCGTAGCGGTAGCCCTGTTCGGAGGCTATTTTCTGGCAGCATACGCCATAAATGAGATGGGGACGCGAATGTTTGGTATGCATAGTGATATACCATTGGCGCAACAGTTTGCAGGATATGCGCTTGTTGTACCATTCCTGCTCCAGATTGTAACCGGACTATTACCTGATTTTAGAATTATTGCTTGGCTGCTGCAATTCTACATCGTATATGTGGTATGGGAAGGAGTTCCCGCATTGATGGGCGTAGAAGAAAAATTGCGATTGAGATACACCCTTTTCTCATCTGCGTTGTTAATACTATGTCCGACGGTGATTCAGATTGTTTTCAATAAACTGACAGCCATACTTAATTAAATGTGTGAAGATGAAACAACCCTCTGTAAATATAAAAAATAAACGGGCTACGTTTGATTACGAACTGATAGATACCTATACGGCAGGTATTGTGTTGACAGGTACGGAAATCAAATCCATTCGTTTGGGAAAGGCAAGCCTGGTAGATACGTTTTGTTATTTTGCGAAAGGCGAATTATGGGTGAAGAATATGCATATCGCCGAGTACTTCTACGGTTCGTATAATAATCATACGGCACGTAGAGAGAGGAAGTTGTTGCTTAACAAAAAAGAATTGGAAAAACTCCAAAGGGAAATGAAGAATCCCGGCTTTACGATTGTTCCCGTGCGTTTGTTTATCAATGAGAAAGGGTTGGCGAAACTCGTAGTTGCCTTGGCGAAGGGTAAGAAAGAATACGATAAACGAGAATCGATCAAAGAGAAAGACGACCGCAGGGATATGGCAAGAATGTTCAAACGATGACATGATAGGATAAATGAAAAAGACAATTTCTCAGATTGTATCCGAACGCATCCTTATCCTAGATGGAGCAATGGGTACAATGATTCAACAATATAACCTCAAGGAAGAAGATTTTCGTGGTGAGCGGTTTGCTCATATTCCCGGACAATTGAAAGGAAACAATGACCTGTTGTGTCTGACACGCCCGGATGTGATTCAGGATATTCACCGTAAATATCTTGAAGCCGGTGCGGATATCATCGAAACGAATACATTCAGTTCGACCACTGTTTCTATGGCTGATTATCACGTGGAAGAATACGTGCGTGAAATGAACCTTGCCGCAGTAAAACTTGCCCGCGAACTAGCCGACGAGTATACAGCGAAGAATCCCGAAAAACCGCGTTTTGTAGCGGGCTCTGTCGGACCTACGAATAAAACCTGTTCCATGAGTCCGGATGTCAACAATCCGGCTTATCGCGCTTTAAGCTATGACGAATTGGCTGCATCCTATCAGCAACAGATGGAGGCTATGCTTGAGGGGGGAGTAGACGCTATCCTGATTGAAACCATATTTGATACGTTGAATGCTAAAGCGGCTATTTTTGCTGCCGGACAAGCAATGAAAACAACAGGTGTCAAAGTACCCGTTATGTTGTCGGTGACCGTATCCGATATCGGTGGAAGAACCTTATCCGGACAGACGTTAGATGCGTTTCTTGCTTCCGTTCAACATGCCGACATCTTTTCCGTCGGTTTGAACTGTTCGTTCGGTGCCCGCCAGCTGAAACCTTTTCTGGAACAATTGGCGGCACGTGCACCTTACTATATAAGTGTTTATCCGAATGCCGGTCTGCCGAATAGTCTGGGCAAATATGATCAGACTCCTGCGGACATGGCCCATGAGGTGAAAGAATATATTCACGAAGGATTGGTCAATATTATCGGGGGCTGTTGTGGAACAACCGATGCTTACATAGCCGAGTATCCGGCTTTGGTGGAAGGTGCGAAACCCCATATTCCTGTTGCCAAGCCGGAATGTATGTGGCTCTCCGGACTTGAACTGCTGGAAGTGAAACCGGAAATCAATTTTGTGAACGTCGGCGAGCGTTGTAACGTGGCAGGCTCACGCAAATTCCTCCGGCTCATTAATGAGAAGAAATATGATGAGGCCCTTTCCATAGCCCGCCAACAAGTGGAGGACGGAGCTTTGGTGATTGATGTGAATATGGACGACGGATTGTTGGACGCAAAGTCGGAAATGACAACTTTCCTGAATCTCATCATGTCTGAACCGGAAATAGCTCGTGTTCCGGTGATGATCGACTCTTCTAAGTGGGAGGTAATAGAAGCCGGATTGAAATGCCTTCAAGGTAAATCGGTTGTCAACTCTATTTCTTTGAAAGAAGGGGAAGAAGTCTTTCTTGAACATGCCCGGATTGTCAAACAGTATGGCGCTGCTGCCGTAGTAATGGCTTTCGATGAGAAAGGACAGGCGGATACTGCCGCCCGTAAGATAGAGGTTTGCCAACGTGCTTACCACCTTTTAGTAGATAAGGTGGGGTTCAATCCGCATGATATTATCTTTGACCCCAACGTGCTTGCCGTAGCTACAGGGATTGAAGAGCACAATAATTACGCGGTAGATTTTATCGAAGCTACCGGATGGATTAAACGGAATCTTCCCGGTGCCCATATCAGTGGGGGAGTCAGTAATCTTTCTTTCTCGTTTCGCGGCAATAATTATATTCGTGAAGCGATGCACGCCGTATTCCTTTATCATGCTATTCAGCAGGGAGTGGATATGGGCATTGTGAATCCGGGAACCTCTGTTCTGTATAGCGATATCCCGACGGACGTACTGGAGAAGATTGAGGATGTCGTGTTGAACCGTCGTCCGGATGCAGCCGAACGTCTTATTGAGTTGGCGGAGTCTTTGAAAGCGACCATGAACGGAACAACCGGACAGACAGCTGTCAAGCAGGATGCATGGAGGGAGGACTCTGTTCAAGAACGTTTGAAGTATGCTTTGATGAAAGGTATCGGTGATTATCTCGAACAGGATTTGGCGGAGGCTTTGCCACTCTATAATAAAGCGGTCGATGTGATTGAAGGTCCGTTGATGGATGGAATGAATTATGTCGGTGAACTTTTCGGGGCGGGTAAAATGTTTCTTCCTCAGGTTGTAAAGACTGCGCGTACCATGAAAAAAGCCGTTGCCATCTTGCAACCCATCATCGAATCGGAAAAGACGGAGGGAACGACCTCTGCCGGAAAGATATTATTGGCAACCGTGAAAGGCGACGTGCATGATATTGGAAAGAATATCGTTGCCGTAGTAATGGCTTGCAACGGTTACGATATTGTTGATTTAGGAGTGATGGTCCCAGCCGAAACCATTGTGCAGCGGGCTATTGAAGAGAAAGTGGATATGATCGGATTGAGTGGGCTGATTACGCCGTCTCTCGAAGAAATGGCTCATGTGGCAGGTGAACTTGAGAAAGCGGGATTGGATATTCCTCTTTTGATTGGTGGAGCCACCACGTCGAAGATGCATACGGCATTAAAAATAGCTCCTGTCTATCATGCTCCGGTAGTGCATTTGAAAGACGCTTCCCAGAATGCGGGCGTTGCCGCCAGATTGTTGAATCCACAGGCGAAAGCCGAACTGGTAAATGAGTTGGAAACGGAATATAGAGCGCTTCGTGAAAAGAGTGGTTTGCTGCGTCGTGAAACCGTCTCATTGGAAGAGGCCCAGAAGAACCGGCTGAATCTGTTTTAGCATTCTGTATAAGAAAAAAGATACGTTATAATCAGTATTAGTAAGCAAAAGTTTTGTCTTTTCGATAAATTCCTTACATTTGCGTTCTGATTAATTCATATCTAATACGTAAATGTTTGGAATAGACGACCCTTTTATCATTTTGCCATACCTGCTTTCAGTGGTATGCGTGGTGTTTGCGGTCTGGTTCGGGCTGGAATATTGGAATAAGGACGACGAAAAAGACGAAACACGATGAATACATTTACACTTGGACTGATTGTGGTAGCCTATCTGCTGTCACTCGCTTATTTAGGCTTTCTGGGATATAAGAAAACGACGTCCGCCAGCGATTATCTGGTAGGTGGCCGTCAGATGAATCCTATCGTTATGGTACTTTCCTATGGGGCTACTTTCATTTCGGCGTCCGCTATCGTTGGTTTCGGGGGAGTGGCTGCTGCTTTCGGAATGGGAATCCAATGGCTGTGTTTCCTCAATATGTTTATCGGAGTTGTCATTGCCTTTATCTTTTTCGGTTTGCGTACCCGACGTATGGGGGTAAAACTGAATGTGAGTACTTTACCGAAGCCAATAAGGAATTGACGGCAATTGCTCCGTTAGTTCCGGAAAAGTTCAGGGTATTGGGACATCAAGGGTGGACGGCAATGCCAGTGACCGGTTCTCCGCAATGGTATTCATTGGTTACTTCCCTTATTCGGGGAGTGGGAATCGGTTGTCTTGCACAACCTCAGCTGGTGGTTCGTTTTATGACTGTGGAGAGCAGCAAGCAGTTGAATCGCGGGGTGTTCATCGGTTGTTTTTTCTTGATAATAACCGTAGGAGCTATCTATCATGCCGACGCATTGAGCAATCTATTCTTTTTGAAGACGGAGGGTGCGGTAGCAACGGAGTATGTCTACGTTCAGTTCGCAATTCCATACGATGGGGGCTTCCGTCGGTTCCGATATTTATGGGACGTACAAACCCCGTTCGCGTGACAAGTTGACTAACGTTATTCGTCTTGGGGTACTGTTTTCTATCTTGGTCAGTTATATTATTTGTTATATGCTTCCGCATGACATCATAGCACGTGGCACTTCTATCTTCATGGGAATCTGTGCCGCTGCTTTCCTGCCCGCCTATTTCTGTATTGGGTATCTGTAAGGCGCTGTTTGGCAGGGATGTGCTGATCTCCACCTATCCTTTTTCGGTCATAGATCCGATATTGTTTGCGTTGCCTCTGTCTGTGTTGGCTATTATCGGAGTCAGCATGATGACCTATAAGAAATAAGTATTACGCTTTGATTTTCTTTTTGTAGGATTCATAGCGCGACAGGATGTCACGGACAAAATTATAAGTTTCTATGCCACGAAAATATCCGTTTTTACAGATCGGGTCGGTGAAGTACTCTTCATTGCTCTTGAGCAAGATGAAGTTTTCTACATTGTCTTTCCATACCAGTTTGTTCTTACCGTATTTCTCGGCCAGTGCCATCGCATCATAAATATGTCCTAATCCGGCATTGTAGGAAGCCAGGATAAAACTGAGACGTTCCTGCTTATCGGGAATCATGCTGAGACTACGGTCGGTAGCTGCGATATATTTGACTGCCGCTTTGACACTTTCTTCCGGATTCTGTTCCTTTCCGGGCGGAACTCCCATAGCCCGTGCGGTAGCGGGCATTAATTGCATCAGCCCTTTTGCTCCGGCCCAAGACACGGCTGTGGTATCGAAATTGGATTCCGTGTAAGCCAATGAAGCAAGCATACGCCAATCCCAACCGATATCTTTGGAGTACTTCTTGAATAAATCATCATAGTGCGATATCTTCCCCTCTCTTAGTGAAAGGATAGGAGAATGGGGCATCATTTTGCTATTCTCGAAGTAGCGTTTCATACTGGCTGTATAGGCAGGAGAGGTCATATTTTCCTCATGCCATTTGGTGGCTGCTGCCGCCAGCTCGGGACAGTCTTTTCTCACAGCCCATGATGAACGTTGGTCAAAACTGATAGACAAGCCAATATTTAAGTTGGGATAATACGTTTTATTAAGCTTGGCCAAATCGTTGTCGGCTACCGTGTATGGAATCTTGCCTTGTGCTACTTGTGTGATCAGGTCTTCGGTAGTGATACTGTCATTGGTTACCTTATGGATTTGAATGCCGCTTCCCAATTCGTTGTTCAGGTTGACAAGACGGTCGTAATACTTTCCGGGCTTTACATAGATATCTTTCCCTATCAGTTCCGTTACATCTTTCAAGGGTTTTTGTTTTCCTTTTCCCTGTTGCACAATAACCTGATGGGTGATGATATCCTCACCGCAATAGATAAGGCTGTCTTTCCATTCCTTTGTTACGGGTAGATTGTAGGCAATCATGTCTCCTTCGCCTGCCAGTAATTTCCGGATCAGTTCATCGACACTGTTAGCTACTTCGATCCTAAGTTTTAATCCCAGACTTTTGGCAAACTGACCGCTAAGTTCGTATTGAAATCCCATTTCCTGTCCCCGATAAATGAAGTAGGAAGTAGAACTGTATAGTGTCAATACAACCAGTTCGCCGCTGTCTTTTATCTGCGGAAGGTCGTATGCGTTCTCGCTTACAGGATTGGGTCGCGTGTTCTTACATCCGAACACGCAACAGAATAATACAAGGAATAAAGGAATAATCAGTGTCCTAACGCCCATTCTTTAATTTTCAATTTTTAATTCTTGAGGTGCTTCTTGATATACATTGTCAGAATATCAATAGCTACCTTATTGTTTCCACCTTCCGGTACAATAAGATCGGCATAACGCTTGCAAGGTTCGATGAATTGTAGATGCATTGGTTTCAGAACCCGCGTATAACGTTCCATGACCGCTTCGGCAGTACGTCCGCGTTCAATCACGTCTCTTTGGATAACACGTATCAGTCGTTCGTCAGGATCAGCGTCTACAAATATTTTAAGGTCCATCATGTTGCGCAATTTTTTATCACATAAAGCAAGGATTCCCTCAATGATAACCACTTCGCGAGGTTCGATGTGAATCGTTTCGGGCTGCCGTGTACATGTAAGATAAGAATAGGTAGGCTGTTCAATGCTTTTTCCTTCTTTCAACAGCATGATATGCTTAGATAGCAAACTCCATTCGAAAGCGTCCGGATGGTCGAAATTGATATTCTGACGTTCTTCCACCGGGACGTGGCTGCTGTCTTTGTAGTATGAGTCCTGAGGTAGTAACACCACTTCTCCTGTGGGGAGACTTTCTATGATTTTCCGTACAACGGTGGTCTTTCCGGAACCTGTTCCGCCTGCTATGCCTATTATTAACATCTCTTTAAGTATATATTTAAACTAAATGGAGTAAATTTGCATTGTTTATACAGTATATAGAAGACAAATATAGAAACAATTCATTAAAATAGCAACGGTAATGGTAAAACACATTGTATTATTTAAGTTAAAAGACGATGTTCCCGCTGAAGAGAAGCTGGCAGTCATGACTAAATTTAAGGAAGCGATAGAAGCACTTCCCGCTAAAATCTCTGTAATCCGTAAGGTAGAGGTCGGATTGAATATAAATCCGGGTGAGACTTGGAACATCGCGCTTTACAGTGAGTTTGATACTTTAGAAGATGTGAGATACTATGCAACGCATCCGGAACATGTTGCGGCCGGTAAGATTCTGGCTGAAACAAAGGAAAGCCGTGCGTGCGTGGATTATGAGTTATAACCCCCAATAATAAAAGAATGAAAAAACTATTTTCTTTTCTGCTTTTAAACTTTGTGGTCTATGTGTTGCAAGCGCAGATACAGGATCCTGTGAAATTTAAAACGGAGTTGAAATCTCTTTCCGATACGGAAGCGGAGATTGTATTTACTGCAACCATTGACAAGGGGTGGCATGTATATTCTACTGAGCTTGGGGACGGAGGACCTATTTCCGCCACATTCAACGTCGATAGCAAATCGGGGATTGAACCGGTAGGAAAGTTGAAACCGGTAGGTAAGGAGATAGCTGCTTTCGACAAGTTGTTCGAGATGAAAGTACGCTATTTCGAGAACACGGCTAAGTTTATCCAAAAGGTGAAGTTCACAGGAGGGGCTTATGCGATAGATGGGTATCTGGAATATGGAGCTTGTAATGATGAAAGTTGCCTGCCTCCGACACAGGTTCCGTTCAAGTTTGCCGGAGAAGCTAAGGGTAATACGGTGGCGGCTAAAGAGGACAAATCGGTTAAAGAGGATAAAGCAGACAAGACAGAGACAGATTTAGCTGTTTCAAAAGATACGGTTGCCATGACCGAACTGCTTCCCGCTACTCCGGTGGATGCGTCTACAGGTATCCAGCCTGCTGTTGCATCCAGTGAGCTTTGGAAGCCGGTCATTAGTGAACTGCAAGCGCTGGGAGAGGAGCATGGACAGAAAGATATGTCTTGGATATATATATTCATAACAGGTTTTCTAGGTGGATTATTGGCATTGTTTACTCCTTGTGTATGGCCGATTATTCCGATGACCGTCAGTTTCTTTCTGAAACGTAGCAAGGATAAGAAGAAAGGTATTCGTGACGCATGGACGTACGGTGCGTCTATCGTAGTGATTTATGTTGCGTTGGGGTTGGCTATTACACTGATTTTCGGTGCCAGTGCGCTGAATGCTTTGTCTACCAATGCTATCTTTAATATTCTTTTCTTCTTGATGTTGGTGGTTTTTGCAGCTTCATTCTTTGGAGCTTTCGAGATCAGGCTCCCGTCGAAGTGGGGAAATGCGGTAGATAGTAAGGCTGAATCAACGACCGGTCTGTTGAGTATCTTCCTGATGGCTTTCACTCTATCTTTGGTGTCTTTCTCTTGCACAGGTCCGATTATCGGATTTTTGCTCGTACAGGTGTCTACAACGGGAAGTGTGGTTGCTCCGGCAATTGGTATGTTAGGATTTGCCATTGCATTGGCTCTGCCGTTTACTCTGTTCGCTCTGTTCCCGTCATGGCTGAAATCTATGCCGAAGTCTGGTGGATGGATGAATGTGATAAAGGTGACGTTGGGCTTTCTTGAATTGGCATTCGCACTTAAGTTCTTGTCGGTAGCCGATTTGGCATACGGATGGAGACTGCTCGACCGTGAAACGTTCCTTGCTTTGTGGATCGTGATTTTTGCTTTGCTTGGATTCTATTTGTTGGGTAAGGTTAAATTCCCGCACGACGATGATGATAATAAGGTAGGAGTTACCCGTTTTTTTATGGCGCTTATTTCTTTGGCGTTTGCGGTATATATGGTTCCCGGTTTGTGGGGAGCACCGTTGAAGGCGGTAAGTGCATTCGCTCCGCCTATGCATACGCAGGATTTTAACTTGTATGAGAATGAGGTGCATCCAAAATTCAAGGATTACGAGCTGGGAATGGAGTATGCCCGCCAGCAAGGTAAGCCGGTTATGATTGACTTTACCGGACATGGTTGTGTGAATTGCCGTAAGATGGAAGCTGCCGTATGGACAGATTCAAAGGTGAGTGATATTATTAATAAGGATTATGTGCTCATCTCTTTATATGTAGATGATAAAACTCCGCTTTCGGAACCGGTGAAAGTAGTAGAAAATGGTACAGAACGTACATTGCGTACTGTAGGCGACAAATGGAGTTATCTGCAACGTGTGAAATTCGGTGCCAACGCCCAGCCTTTCTATGTATTGCTGGATGGTCAGGGAAAACCGTTGAACAAGTCGTATGCTTATGATGAAGATATAACTAAATATATTGACTTCCTGCAAGTAGGACTGGAAAATTATAGGAAGGAGAAGTAATGACTTCTCTGGCGATGGATTAATAAAAGGCGACTTCATTCTTGGATGAAGCCGCCTTTTATTTTTTTTATTTCGTCTCTACCAGCCAACGATTGATATTGTGTAAATTCCACACCTATCTTCATACTTTCCGATGGCCTTTCTGATAAGGAATCAGATATTTCCGATATAAAATCCTTGATCGCACGTTCTTTTCTAAAGATACAATATGCAAATGAGAATTTAGGCAGAAGACGAATATAATCTTTTTCAGAATGTTTTCAGTATCATGTTTTTTCTTTGCGTAGAATAAATATATATATTTTCGGCAATTTGGCGCAGAACTATTCGGTTATTTGACTTTTTACATAACCCTCACTCTTTCTTGCAACTCTCTCATTTTCTGCATAAGTGCATCGAACTCTAATGATTCACCATAAATGAAGAAACGCCTCATATCGGCATAATCATCTTGCCATGCATCCATAACCGATTTTGGTATTGTAAAGCTAATGGATGATGGAGCATGCAAATCATAATTTACATACTTCAAAGCATAATAAGTTTTACGATGCTCAACTATGGCATCATAAAGTTTGCGATTCGACAATGCTTCTAAACCATATTCTGTGTCCATCAGTTTTTCTAAATCATACAGATGGCGTGACATTCGGACACTTCTTGGCTTTTCTTTTTGGAATTCTTCCGCCAAAAGAAATAACTTCTCAAGGAATGTACGAGTTGGCACTACAGTTCTGACAAGGCTTTCTGCACCTCTATCTTCGCCATCAAAACTTTCACCTATTAGAGAACGAATCTGCCGCAACTCCGTAGGTTCATCCATTGAAAGACAACTAATCTCTATCTTTACACGTGGAGGAATATAATTGATCGTATCTTCAAGAATCGACGGATAGTGTAATAAGATTACAGTAGGATCCTTGTCTGAGTCTATCGGTCGCCATTCTCCATTTTTATCCTGTACTTGAGATACATTCTCTATATTGTACCCAGAAACTCCCATTTCTTTCAAGCGAGCATCTAATTGAGCAGAAAGAATCTCATGAATATATGCTCGTGACATTTTGCGTAATTTCTCACGCTGACTTTTACCAGTCTTCTCAATATCAAAGAATGAATGACTGATTGCCAAGTCAATGTCTTCAGAGAAACGCTCTATGATATTAAACCCTTTTGATAACGATGTTCCGCCTTTGAATATTAAAGAATCACGGCAATCTGTTTGGAATAATGCCTTCAATGTAACGGTTACCCACCAGTCCTTTTCAATAGCAACTTGATTAACACCATGATGTCCAGCTTCTGTTTGCTGTAACATTGCCAATCGGTCTACTATTTCATTATTTAACCACAGTTTTCCCATAATCTATTTCTATTTTAAGCGGTTAGCATTGGCTTTATAATTCTTTTCATCCATGCAGGCATCATGTCTACATCTTTACTTAAAGCCTCCTTGTCGGTTTCTTTTGACACCAATTGTCGGATTATATTCAATTCACTTTCTCCTATATTCTCTTTTTTCAGAGCTTTAAGTGCCTGAACAAGTAAAGAAATGAGTAGAGTACCATAACAGAAATTCTTGGGTACACCTCGCTTTAATACTACTTTCCTATTAGATAAGTTTATAGTTCTTTCGCTACCGGTAGTCAAGAAAGTGTAATTCATCGGCACTTGAGTTGATAGCCCTAATGCGTTCAATGCTGTCATGCCAGATGGTAACACCTCTGCGTTATCTCGGACAGTAATTGCCTGTACCACCTTATCAACTGAAGGAAGCACTACACCAAATTTGCTTTTTCTCGGTTTGGTATATATGCCATGTGCTATTTTAACAAGCATACCTTCTGTCGTTAACTCAGACAAAATGCTTCCCACAAATTCTGTGTGGTATTCAGGGAAATCAGACCGAAACAGAATGCAATCTTCTGGCATCGCTTCTATGCGTTGCTTAAGAGTTATACCATCTATAGAATATTCATTAGTCATTTTACCTTTGAAATTTTGATGATTTTTCAAATGCAAAGATACAAAATGATTTTAATAAATGAGAAATCGTCAAGTAATTTATTCGTTTGACTCGAAATAATATAAGGATGAAATCCTTATCGAATCTCATCCTTATTCTTGATTTATGGAATATACAGTAACTCGAACTCCTTTTTCCGCCGTCGCTCGATGCTCGGTATCACTTTCCCTTTATAGCATCGGAACGAGATATACTCCTCGTAAATATCCACGAGCAAATGAATGGCATGAAAAATGTAGCGAAACGAAGAATAAGGCCCCTCGGCTTGCAGGCAAAGCCTGTATTTTTTCCTGATACGGAAAAATTTGAGTAACTTTACCCCACAAAACAGAAAGGAACAGCGTTCTCAACGGTGGTGGACAGGATATTCGAACGGGATACGGAAACAAATTCCAGACCTCTTTTCCAATCCTGAAAAGGCAACGGATAAGTAGCGATTTGTTTTCCTAACTCCCTAAAAGCCGGTCAAAAACCATAAGCGGAAGAATTTGGTACAAAACTGCATATCCCTTTCGGTTTCAAACACTTTACATTATTCTTCCGAAATCCATCCGTATGTGAGCGAGTTTTACTATCTTTGCCACTTTAACCCGATAATCAATGAGTAGAATATTATTAAATACAAAGATTTGGCTATTAATGCTATTGTTGAGTGTCGTTTCTTCTGTTTATGCACAAGATGATGATTTCACAACATGGACAAAATTTAAAATAAGTCATAAAATTGATTCCCGGTTTTCTGTCTCCGGTGATGTGGAGCTGCGTACAAAGGATGATATGAACAAGTGGGATCGTTGGGGACTTACTGTCGGAGGCGACTATCGGGCATATTCCTTTTTGAAATTGGGAGTTGCTTATGAAACTCATCTTCGTGATTTAGGGAATTCGGGCTGGAAATTCAGGCATCGCTATCATTTAAGTGCTACGGCAAGTTTTCGCTATCAGTGGTTGAAAGTTTCTTTACGGGAAAGATTTCAACAAACTTTCGATAGTGGTGATGCAGAAACTCGTTTACGCTCTCGTTTGAAGTTATCTTATGCACCTACAAAAGGAATTGTTTCCCCTTACTTTTCTGTTGAACTTTACCAAAGTTTGGATGATGCACCTTTTTGGAGAGCGGCTCGCATGCGTTATCGTCCGGGAGTAGAACTAAATTTGGCTAAACGCTGGTCGTTGGATGCTTTTTATTGTTATCAGTATGAACCTTCAAAAGGGAAACATATTACCGGAATAGAAGTTGGTTATTCTTTCTAAAAATTGTTAGCTCTACTATTATCGTAAACTAGTGAGTTTCTAATATAATAATGTGGGAATGAATTTCTATGATTTTAATGGCTGATTTATAACAGCTTGATTATTGGTGTATTATATGTAAATGTAAAAAAATACTAGTAAAACAATACTTCACGTCCTTTTTATTATATACATTTGCCGCCAATACATCAAAATGGTGTGTTGAAATTGATGATTCCTCAGTGCAACAGACGTGTTGTTCGGTATCCCATAACTGAAAGCGAATACTTCCTCTTATGCTATTCTTCTGTCCAATCAAAGATTTCTATTTGGAAATAAATAAAGATATTAAGATGAAAGTATTTTATAACCTGCAGAGATGTGTAGGTTTTCTCGTTCTTTTCTCTATTTTGCTTGCAGCTTGTGTAAATCACATTTCGGAGGAGGAAGAAGCAGGTGTGGTAGTTAATGATGGAAATATTCCATTGAAAATTATAGCTGATATTCATGAAGTTGCCAGTACGCGTGTGGCAAATAACACCTTTGAGAAAGGAGATGAAGTGGGACTGTTCGCATTAGCCGGTTCTACTACCATACAGGAAGAACGTTATGCGGACAATCTTCATTTTGTTCGTTCGGCCGATGGAGAGTTTATAGCTGATGAATCGGTGTATTATCCGGATGATGGTGTGACATTGAATTTCATCAGTTATTATCCATATCGGGAAGAAGGAGTAGCTATGGGAGAAAGCAAGATGCCGGTATCTATTGAAACAGAGCAAAATATTCCGGTGAACTATTCTCATTCTGATTTTCTGGTTGCTACTAAAGAAGATGTACTGGCGAGTCAAGAAGCTGTATCCTTGACTTACAATCATAAATTTTTCCGCTTAAAGATAGCTTTAGTACCTGGAGAGGGAGAAGACGTGGAAAGTATGTTGACGGTCAATCCTAAACTTTCTGTTTCCGGCTTTTACACAAAAAGCATTTATGACTTTCAGAAGAAATCTTATTCCTCCTTTACAGATGAGAAAGATATCATTCCTACCGGTGAGTGGGAGATAGTCGATGAAAGGCTAGTAGGTAAAGACCTGATTTTGATACCTCAGGAAGCGACAGTAGGATACCAATATATAACATTGGAGGCTAACGGAAAACCTTACACTTGCTTGTTGCCCTCTACTTTGAAACTTCAGGAAGGCAAACAAAGAGAACTGGAAATAACTTTTGTAGCAGCAGAAGATATCCTCATGAGCAAGCTCAATGGAGAAATCAATGATTGGGAGGGAACTGAAGTAGACCATGCAGGATCGGAAACTCTTCACAAATATATAGACGTGTCAAAATTGACTTTCGGGAATTCAAATGTTTGTAAAGTATTGAATAAAGGAAAACAAGTAGCTGAGATTTGTAAGGAGTACCTGCTGACTCCGGATTTTTCTTCGCAAGCAATCGTGATCTATCCGATGAAACAAGATGGAAAGGCTGATTTATCTCAAGGACTTGTAGCGCAACTGTTGGGAAAGACCGGCAAAGTGCATGGTGGAAGTGTCGTATGGGATATGGAAAAAAAATCCTTGAAATATATACCGGGAACTTTACCGGCCCGAAATAATGTTTATGTGATGGCGAACGGAGAGGTCTCTTTGTCAGTGACTATGGAAGATGATGTATTGCAGGTTTTGGCATTGGAGGATGTCGTTCGTGATGTGCGTGGAGGAATGATTTATAATTATCCGTTGGTGAAGATCGGAACCCAATATTGGATGCGGGATAATTTGAAGGTCTCCCTTTATGCGGATGGCAATGAAATCCCCAAATTGGATGCGGTAACAGATGGTGCAGTCGGATATCTGCAATCCAAAGCAAATACAACATATTATTTCTATACTGCCAGTGTTGCATTATCCGGTAATATCCTGCCGAATCATTGGAGTATTCCGGATTGGGAGGATTGGAATATACTGCAAGCTTACCTGAAAGAGGATGCCTCCTTGCTGAAATCCGGTACATGGCTGCCTTTGAACACCGGAGATACGGTTGAGCCTGCGACCAATTGGTCCGGTTTTAATGCGGTTCCTGTGGGAATGTATGTAGGAACCTTTCAGTCGAACTATGAAGGCAAATATTTGGCATATTGGACTCTGGATGAAACAGGTGCAGAGATAGCCGAAACTGTGTTTTACCTGAAAAGCGATACAAACCAGACAGAATCTTCCAAAGCAGGTACTGATAAAAAAGCACTGGCTATCCGTTGTATCCGCAAGTAAATGGATAAAACTTATTCTTCTATTTCATATTTTCGCTATATTTGGGAAGTGAAACTAATAAAGGAAAAAAACATGAAGAAGATAATAAATCCCTGGAAAGGAATGGAAGGGTACAATTGTTTCGGTTGTGCTCCCAATAATGAAGCCGGAGTAAGAATGGAATTTTACGAGGACGGCGAGGAAATCGTAAGTATCTGGAAGCCCCGTCCGGAGTATCAAGGTTGGATTGATACATTGCATGGTGGTATTCAGGCCGTTTTGCTGGATGAGATTTGTGCTTGGGTCGTACTCCGTAAATTGCAGACAACAGGAGTAACCTCGAAAATGGAAACCCGCTACCGGAAACCAATCGATACGAAAGACTCCCATGTCGTGTTGCGTGCATCCATCAAAGAAATAAAGCGGAACATTGTCATCATTGAAGCGAAGCTGTATAATAAGGATGGCGAAGTATGTACGGAAGCCGTTTGTACCTATTTCACATTTCCGCAGGAAAAAGCGAAGAAAGAGATGCATTTTCTTCAGTGCGATGTAGAACCGGAAGAAATATTGCCTTTAATTTGAAATAAAAACTTATTTTTTTGTGATAAATGTTTGGAAGTATCAAACAAATGCTTTAATTTTGTCGCAGTTAATAATTGAATTATGAAATATACAGCTACACATCATCATCATCATTTTCCTGACGAATAACTCGGTAGGCGTGGATGATATTGTATATCTCTATATAACGATAACGAAGGCTTGCCGAATACGGTAAGCCTTTTTTATTTTACTCAGTAACCTCGAAAATGGAAACCCGCTACCGGAAACCAATCGATACGAAAGACTCCCATGTCGTGTTGCGTGCATCCATCAAAGAAATAAAGCGGAACATTGTCATCATTGAAGCGAAGCTGTATAATAAGGATGGCGAAGTATGTACGGAAGCCGTTTGTACCTATTTCACATTTCCGCAGGAAAAAGCGAAGAAAGAGATGCATTTTCTTCAGTGCGATGTAGAACCGGAAGAAATATTGCCTTTAATTTGAAATAAAAACTTATTTTTTTGTGATAAATGTTTGGAAGTATCAAACAAATGCTTTAATTTTGTCGCAGTTAATAATTGAATTATGAAATATACAGCTACACATCATCATCATCATTTTCCTGACGAATAACTCGGTAGGCGTGGATGATATTGTATATCTCTATATAACGATAACGAAGGCTTGCCGAATACGGTAAGCCTTTTTTATTTTACTCA
>USPQ01000008.1 GCA_900556625.1 uncultured Bacteroides sp.
TAAGCGAGACCGCTGTTCGCATTCGAGTTGTTGCCAGACCGCAAAACACAACGGCCTTTGCTACTATTGATCCAATAACCAGCCGCATAATGAGTAACATACTTACTCGTATCTGCATTATGAACCCTGCTTGGCAAAATATCGCATTTTGCTCCATGTACCAAGCGTACCACACAATTTGCATTGGAAGATTCAACTGATTTCACTGTACGTTCAGTCTTTTTCACAGGATCATAAATATGGGCTATATAATCCGAAGGATACGAACTATCAGTATCAATACATCTTGCTTTGTAGAATGTTTCATAACTTGGGATATTAAATGCAATATAATCCATCCACTCTGAATCACAACCTACATAATGCTTCAAACCAAGTATAGAATTAAGAGAATTGCCAGCATTACTACTATCTGCCATACCAATGGAATCCAGCTTATTTAAAATAGCGTCATGTCCTCCATTACCGACTACAGATTGTTCGTTGGTTGTTCCGTTTAATGCCCACCAAAGATTACTAATCTCTTTGTGTTGTTCATAATCCTGTAATTGGTAACCGACACCTCTCAAACGGGAAATATTCTGGAAATCCTTTGCTGTGTAGTTTAGGGTAGCAATCGGCATCTCAATAGGATTACCACTACTATCGTATTTCCATTCACCTGACGTAGTGGACGTACCATTACCTTTCTTTGAGCGTACCTCACCAGAAAGACTTCGTGGCATCTTCAAACCGTCAATAGTAATAGGATAAACACCTACAAGACTGTCATTATCACCTACTGTATGTTCAGTCCATTCCGGCTCAAGAGCCTCAATGCTGGCACTATCCACAGAAAGACACTCAACATCACCAATGTCGCGAAAAGAAGTAAAATAGAACCATTTTGCACCGCTAGGTACATCGCAGAATACACACTCACCTATAGAAAAGTCAAAATACGTATGACTTACGGACATAATGAATATACCAAGTACACAATTACTTTCATCAGTGAATACACCACCTAGTCGCGCATGATTCAATCCCGGCCATTTCACCTGCTTCATACCTTTTACGTCCATCTTATAGCTGTTAGTATTAGAAGCTGTAGATATAACATCCTCACTCATAACCTCACCAATAACAGCATCATTCGCATACACTCCAGTGTTCTCCTTGTACAGAAGTTCAGAAAGTTTAGCCTTCTTGCTGTGTAATGCAGTTGAAATAGGCTCGTTTTCCGTAACAGAAGTAATAAAATACTTCACTTGGTTCTTATAATCATTTACGCCTTTATACCAATAGTGAGGAGCATGCCAAAATATATCAAAACCCTCCCCTGCCGTATCTGCAACATCAAAGCTACTACCATCTTTCAGATAGTTGAAGTCTGTATCACTCAACTGTACACCTTCCATTTGATTCTTCTTCGTGTTGAACGAGCATTTAAAAGCGTGGCAACCTTTCTTTATAGCAAGAGTATGTCCACTAGGAATATATGTGTTACCGTAGTCTTCACCTGTCTTGTTTTCAGGATTGCTGTACTTCTCACATGAATCGTTATCCACAACATCATTGATTTTCACAATAGAAAATTGCGAATTATGGAGCTCTAACTGTGGAAAATATGCAGTAAGGACATTTACTTCACTCTCTTCTACAAGTTCACTCAATATCCAACGTCCTGTAATACCACTACACTGTCCACTCTCATCGTATGCGTTCCCGTTTGCATCAAGCCCAATTGCTCCACTATCCTTTATAGAACGTAACAAATCAACACTAGCAGTTGCATTTACATTAGGAATACGTACAGTTCTGATCGCACTCGCATTAATTATCTGCTCTAAAAGTGTCATAGCATCCACATACGGACATTCATTTACAAATATCTTTGCTACCTTGCCTACACCTCCTAGCGTAAGTCCTCCGGGATAGGTCAGGTTTGGCAGATTGTTCAATACAAGTTCCGTCATCGTATCGGGCAGCGTCAATGTACTAATGGGAGCAGTTTCTGCAAGGTCTATGGTCGATAACCCTGTGCCGTCCGCATATACTTTCTCCAAACGTGGACACTTCGATGCGTTAACGCTCAATAGTTCCGTATACCGCACATCGAATACCCGCAAGAACGGCATATCGCCCAAATCAAGATTGGTCATATAGCCAGTGTTACCAGGCGACATCGTCCAATCTCCGTGCGTGTTGCTACCAAGGAAAAGTTCCTGCAACAACACCATCTTCGACAATGTATTACCGAATTGAGGGTCAATGCTGATTTCACTCAAGTCAATCATACTCATACGGTCGGCTTGATAGATGTAGAGCATGATGTTCTCGCCATGTTGGAAATTACTGAACACACCCTCTTCTCCAGCTTTCAGATAGATGCCCTGCGTGATGTTTCCACTGTCGTTACCAATTCCGAAGTAGCCTGTCTTTGCAGCCTTAAAACGGATAACCGCCCCCTCTTTCGCACCGATACGACCACCTATATAACCGCTCTCTGCTTTGAAGTCGCCACAACGGTAGTAGCCGTCGCGGATTCTCCAACGTTGTTCGATGAACGCCGGTAGAGAAGTAAGTCCCAATCCCTGCAAAGCATAAAAATAAATATCGCTGTATCCGGTGTATTTGATATACTTACGCTCTCCGTCGTAACTTGACACCACTTTTGGCCACTTCTTCAATATTTCCGTAACGAAGTAATGGAGCGCACCTTTCGGAGAGAATGGCCCCGAACCAATGCCGAGCGTGTCCGGAAGTGAACGCATGGTGTCAGCGATAGCCGAAAGCGTAATGGTGTTACCGTTTTGATCCACCTCCATAGTCTGCTGTCCGCGTATGTCGTTCCACAACACGCTGCCTCGTCCTGCGTACGCGCTACTCGTCAAGTCGCCAGGGTCAACCTCTGGATCAATGGTCTGACCACCGTCATTGTCCTTGCCGTTACAGGTATCACAATCATACACCTTGTTGCAGTACATTCTTCTGGCTTCCATACCGTTTGCTCCACTATATACTCCGTCTTTCACGCTGCAACCGTCCTCCAAGAACCACATAGGTTGCATATTCTTCGCCTGTTGGTCAACGGCGGCAAGGTAGTCCGTAAAGAGATAGTACGACACAAGGCTGTACGGATTTATGTACTTCCACATCTTCGCTTTCCAAATCTCCTTCCAAGTGTCTTTAAGTTCCTCCTTGGCATAGTCGCAACTGTCACAGAACACCAACACGTTAAACAAGTCGTAAGGCACTTTGCGTCCCATAGCCAAGTCTATTTGCAGTTGGTCATCGTCTATCATACACTCGAAGTAGCGTGTCCACATCGGATAGGTCGGTTGTCCGAGTTTCAGTTTTGTTACCCACGATGATTCTGCCGTGGTCGGTTCCATCATATCATCAATGCTTCCCACTCCCTGCCACCAGTTCATGGCATCATAAGTCAGCAGTTCATAACCGCTTACAGGATTCAACACCTTACCTGTTATCTGCCACTTGCCATCTACCTGCTTCATTTCTCCGCTTTGTGCAGTCCAAGCACCGCTCTCGTATGCCATAAAGCGGTAGTTCTCGCCACAATAAAGGGAGAGCATATAGAGTTTACTTTTGTCTGTGGTACTATCGCTTTTGAAGCGTGATTCAATTTCATCAAGGGTTTCGTCTCTTCTGCCGAAGTATTCGATGAAGTCGCCATAGTTCAAACACCCTTTGTTGTAGCCGGGTGTGTCTTTAAAACCGAGTGCCACCTGCTCGCCTTTATCCTCTTTCCAATTACCTTTGGCATGGAACCAAGCATCGGTAAGACTTTCCATAGTCGAACGGAATGCGGCAATCGGGTGGTTGGCAGTCGAATGGTTCATCGTCAATCCGCTCAATGATATGTCTCCTTTTACCCATGTTCCGTCAAAGGCACGTTGTGCCGGAGTCAGATAGTTGTTGCCAAGGGCACGATATGTAGCATTCATAAGGTTACAAACTCCGCAGTCATTGGCATTGCTACTATCGGAGTAGTCCACCTTTACCGTGATGATTTTCACAGGTATAGAATTCTCGCCTACACGTACATAGCCTAATTTCATCAGGTCATACGAAACCTTTGCATCTTCGTTGGTATATTCCGGATAGATAGGAGAAACTTCCCAACCGTCATTCTTCTGAAGATAGAAACGGTCATTCTTGATAGGACGCTTTGCCGATGTCGTTCCCTGTCTGCGCCATTGCACATTGATAGCCTTGAAGCTGCGCCAAGGTCGTTTGGGATCATAGTAGAATAGTGTGCATTTGAACTTCTTACTCGTGTCAATATCTCCGTCAAAGGTGTCAAAAGTCTGCTGATCATTCACAACTACATAGTAAGGGATACCTTTGGCGGCAAGAGATTCAAGAGTCGGACGGTTTTGCGTATCAAGCAAATTCTCCCTCTCATATTCATCAATCATCGCTGTTGTGTCGGTCAGTTTGCACAAGTAATTTCTAAATGCCTGTGCCCACTCGTAGTAACTGTTGTAAGCAAGGATGTAATAAAGGTATAGGTCTCCCTCTGTTCCGTCAAAAGTGACAGTCTTTGAGTTGAGAATAGCTCCGCTGTTACTGATATATCCTATACAGCCCACCTCTTCGCCATCCAAATACAGCTTCATGCATGAATAGTTGCTGCCACCACGGGTTACAAAGATAGTTGAAGGCTCTACAACGATAGCCATAGTGTGCTTTTCTCCGTTCTTAAAAGAGCGTTCTACCAATGCCGGCTGACCTGTTTTGCAGAAAATAGCAACCTTGTTTCCGCATACATAGAATCCGGCACCGCTGTCGGCATCGTAACACTCTATGAGTTTTGAGCTGGCTTCCTTGATGTTCTTGGTCGCAAAAGCGAATTGGAAAGCACAACCACTAGCACTTTCTACGGACGGATTTCCGAAAGGACGGTAATCCAATATCTCGGCTGTCACATTCTCGGCAATGCGCAAAGAGCGTTCATTCAGATAGTCTATAAATCCGTTGCTTGACCAGTTCGCACCTTTGATTTCCATCTTTACCCCATTGTTGATAATGGTGTGGTCACTTTCACTGTTGCTTCGTGTGGAGAAGTCATACCCAAACAAAGCACCGTCCTTGATGGCAATGTCAATGGCACTTCCTTTAACCGTCACTTCTATTTCATTGGTACTGACACTTCCACTTTCAGCGTGTACAGTAATACTTTGGCTTCCGTCCGCCTTATAGCCGCTTATCTGCTTGTTCACGATAATCGTTTCAGCAATCATGGCATCAACAGAAGTAACCTTTTCTTCATCATAGAAGACATCAATATGCGTTTCTGTCTTGCCAGGTGTATAGGCAGCTACTTCTACGGTCAGATTGTCATACAGACGCAATGTACCATTGTTCTTGTCATTGAAACGGAGGGCGACAATAGGTGTGCTATTATTCTCGTCTATGCACATAAGGGCTGAATAGATGGTATTGCCTTTTACCCCCGACTTGCTTTCCGTACCGAAGATACGCACAGGATATGCACCATGCGAGAGCCGTTCACCACCACCAAACACATCGTTCGGATTTACGGATATACTCTTGGTATAACTGTCGCTTACCATTGCTTCACCGAGTTTCTTCCATTCTCCGTTGTAGTACATTTCCACGGTCGCAAGTATGGATGATGTGTTATTGGGAAATTTATAAAACTGTCCGATGTTCTTGGCGGATCCACCTACGGTAAGAACAGTGTCACTTGTGTAGTTCAATGCCATAGGCTGCTCCACGGTGATGTCCACGGCTACTACTGTAATGGCTTTCTTCTTAGTATTTCCGTCAGCATCTGTAGCTTGCACAAAGAAACTCTTGCTCGCCGCTCCGCTGAAATAGCCAGTAAAGTCAAGTTCAAACTTGTAGTCTGTGGCACTTGCAGAACCTACGATATTCATGTCCTCGCTAAATAGGGTTAGTCCCGTACTTGCATCAATTATGCTCACATTACGGATAACGCCAAGTGTTTCTACACCTCCCGGATAACTCACACTACGTAGGGCCACATTAATTTTTATGTCAGAACCGAACGCTACAATGGGAGCGACATCCTCAAAATAAATGGATAGGGTACTGTCCTCGCTGGAACCGCCTCCACCTCCGTTCTTAGGTATTTTCAGTATCACATCTTCTATTTGTCCACCATTCAGGTTCACAGCTTTGTAGTAGATATAATCCTCATCGCTTTCCTCGTCAAAACCAGCGATTGCTTTTTCCTGCATCGCGTAAGCACCGCCTGTTGAAAGTGCATCTTTTCCTCCCTCTGCTGGGGTGTCCGATGTTTCCACCTTGCCACCTCCGTTTCCAAAGGCTACCCACGGCTTCAAATCATCCGGGTTTACATCGCTTACTTCTCGTGTAAATTGATAGGCAAGCCATACAGGTGCACCGTTGGTGTCGCTCTCTGCAGTCTTGAATGTCACTACAATACCGCTCTTAATGTATGCCACTCCGCTCTCTTGCTCAAGGTCAATAATTGCTTTTATGGCGGTGGATAGCGTATATTCCACATCTTTGCACAGGGCGTTTACATTGATTGTGTTGCCAACGCTTTCTCCGTTGGAAGCTCCGAAGTCCGTCCAGTTGCTTTCCTTATTCCAATCATCAGTGATAACCCATTGTTTGGACTGCCAACCTGCTTCAGTCTGAAAGGTAAGCACAACACCTGGTATTTGCAAAGATTCAGCACATTCGGATGTCGCACATCTATCAAGAGCCACCGAGAATGTTATCTTACGATTAGTAAGCCCAAAGAGTTGGTTCACATTTACTACGCTTCGTGCTACTATCTGTTTGTAATGGGACAACAATACGTTCTTGTTTTCCGTAATATCTTCATTGGCTTGTAGCATTTTCTGCTTTAAATCCGCACCCTCATCGCCCGGAAATGCGGTCGAACTTGTATAGCCAAGGGCGAGATCTGAACCAATGATAACAAGTGCCGAACCGCTCCAACGATAAGTCTTGTTTGTAATTGTGTCAGAATACACCTTATCCGAAACAGGAGTTATCCCGTCAATAGTTTCATTTCCAAACAATTCGGAATCCAGCCAGTTGTTGTAATATACACCGTCATAGAAAAGAACAAGCGAATCGGTGTCCTTATGGTAGTAAATCTTACATCCATCATCCGTTGAACTTTTCCCGATAGACGATGGTTGAACAACCACTTTTTCCACGAAACCGTCGAAATCTTTCACATCATCCATAGAAGCCGGTAAATAACGGCTAGGTACTTTACCATACTCATTAAGAGGTGCAATACCACCATTTTCTCCTTTCGTTCCCTTAAAGTCATTCAATTGGTTTCCTACCTCATTCGCTTTGGCACTTGCTTTGTTGGCGGTGTCTTTGGTTGTATTTACCTGTTCCTGCAAAGAATTGACACTATTCCCAAGTGTAGTAAGGTTAGTATCTTGCGAGTTATTTTTATCCTCTATATCCGATACATCATCTTGTAATTTAGTAATATCTTCTTGTAGCTTTTCAACAGCTTCGTTAAATTTACCACTGTCTATAGAAGGATTACCACCTGTCTGTCCAGTTGGAACCCACTCGCCTCCATCACCCACGTATATAGGAGCAGGTAAGGAAAGCCCGACAAGTGCCCACCAACCGTCATGCGGAAACGGGTAGGCTGCTTTCAATTTTTCAATAGTAGTAAAGAGACCTTTACTAGCTGCTTTGATATTCTTTGCCTCAAGCCACCCCTCTATTTTTACGTTTCCTTTTAAATGGGTTTTACCTTGGACGGTAACATCTCCACCTACTGCCGCATTACGACTGACGGAAACATCACCATCTATCTGTGTTGATTTTATCGAACTCATATTAATACTGATTTAGCTAATTCGTTCAATGCAGAGCTTTTCTCCACATCACCGAACGTTGTTAATACTAATGCGGCAATAGTATACACCACCGCGTCATAACATCGCTGACAAATCTCTATCGCACCGTATTTGTCTATCTTGGGATAAGGAAGATAAACCGCACGACTGACCGTTGCATCCTGACTTTTACAAGAATAAAACTCTAATACCCTCCCCTCTGGTCGTATAGAAATAGCACATACAGGACGTTGTGTAGTGCCACGTATTCCTTTGAACCGGGAAGATTGCTTCTCGTATTCAGGATCGTCGACATTTATAGGGTAGAATACTGCACGCTCCCAATCGCTCATCTGGAAAACAACAAAACGCATAAAATCCTCCGGCAATAACACCCAACCACTTTCACATTTCTGCCAATACACCTCATCTCCGAAGTTATGTCCTCCATCGAGTAGATAAGGAGGTGCAGAACTGTGCACACGTTTTACAGCCTCAATAATCTTTGATTTAATGATGTCGTTTAATGCAAGCGTGTCTACATCACCAATTTCTTTCAATACATCACTCGTTGTGTTTTGGTCAAGTGCTATACGAACATCTCCAGCTATCTCGTCAAGATGATATACCGTCATACGCTATTACTTTATTATTACAATCCTTCGAACTCTATTCCATGAGCTGCAGCTTGTTCCAGAATGGCTTTAGTAGAACGCATAGAAGTACGGCTGATACCGAATTTGTCAGCAAGATAATCCTTAGCAGCTGCAATATCACTCATTTTGACCTTGCAAACAGTTTCATCATTCCCTGCCCCTGCGTTATCTTCCGTCTCTCCGTTTTGCTCAACGTTCTCGTTGTTATCCAATTCAGTCTTGTCTACATTCTCAACAGCCGGAATTTCTTTCTGATTCTTTAAAGAAGTAACCTTTTGTTTGTCTGTCGCCTTTCTTTCAGCACTTTGCCCCTGTGAAGTTTGGAGTCTAAACAACTTTCCAAAGTTGTAATGTCTCTCTATTGACCTTTGTAAGATTTCATTATCTGTGGTAAATACACTACTACCATTTGACAAGGGAGTAAACGTTATATGAAAATTCTTTTTGCTTGGAAGCACAACATTAATACTAATATTGGTGTTCGCTATGTAAGTTTTAATAATCATATTGTCGAATGAATTAAAAAGGGGATAGGACTTCTATCCCATCCCCCGATTAATAATTTGATTTATTTATACTCTAATTAAGAATTAAGCAGTTTCTGAACCACTATCTTCTACTGTTGCAGGTGCCTTTGCAAGTCTCATACGCGCATGTGCCTTTGCATAACGCAGATATAAGCAACTTACTTCCTGAATCACTACTGCATCGGTACGACGAATACCCGCTTTCTTCAAGTCAAGCACATTGCGTGCCCAAGACACGTGGGTTTTCTTGGAAAGGTATTCCGGATCCATGGCAAAACCGCAATCACTCATACCATTCACATCAAATAATTCATGATGAATGGTAAGAACTTCTCCGAAGTCAGTATCCCAAGATTTAAATTTCAAGTTCCAAACCTCAACGGTATCTTTCAAACGAAATTTCTCACTCTTAATCTTGGAGAATGCCGAAAGCATATCACTTCCGCAGAATAAAATCTTACGCTTATTACCGATACCAGTACCGACAAAAAGGTCTTTGGTTATATCCACGAGATTTTCATCAGTAATCTCGGCACAGTTCTTTTCGCTGTTCCATTCACCAACCTCGATATCCTTTCCTGCCATCCACCAGATTCCCCCTGTAAACCAGGTATTCATACCGTCCTTGGCAACATGTTTGATAACCTGTTTAACGCCAAACAAGTAGGTATTCTCCATGGCAAGGCGCATATCATATACACCATCTTCTTCAATATCGGAAAAGTTCCAATTCACTTCTTTGGCAGCAATCTTGTCAAAGGTAGACTGTTCTACCTGTATCATGAAGTTCTGACAGTACTGTGTTTCCGGCATAGGAATATTGTTGAAACGCCCAGTCTGCACATCCAGTTCACCACAGGCCTTTCCCATACGGACAAGAGTCGTTCCTTGCGGAATCTCTGGTAAAAGAATGGGTTGCTTGCTTGAATCATCCATTTTCCCATTTACTGCATAGACTGTCGGCAAATTAGTTGAACTATCCTTTCCGCACACACAAAGTTCAAGGTCAGGAACATTGCTGTCACTTTCTGAATATGCAGTCCCATCCGGTTTAGTAATAGCACTTACACCTACCACACGGATAGTGTCATCCAATGTGAACATATTCAGATCACTCACTGGCAAAGAAACACTTGCACCACCCGTCATTGCTTCCAATTTTTTATTAGTACTACACTTTATTTCGCGTGTACCCACACTATAGTACTTCACCTCAAAAGAATTAGTACTACTTGATTTCGCATAACGACTAATTTGATCAATAGGTGTCGCCATCGGACGAATTTTCACAATGCGCTTATCTACATCGCTTAAGTAAAAATTCGGGTCTCCATTTTCACGACCACCGGTTTCTGTGGCAATACCATCTGTTCCACCCGTACCGTCTGCACCGGCTGTCATTTTACCTGCATCTGGCAGGTTTGATGCGTCAGCCATCATGACACCGCTTGATGCACTCGTCACAAACGCTAATATCATTAGCGTAATGCGACAAAAGAAATTCATTACTTTCTTCATTGCTTGAAATTTTAATTGTTAATAAATGAATTGTGTATCTTTATTTGTTTATTGACCTACGTTTTTCGCCTCCACGTTCCCAAATATTTTGTGCACCATCATATCGACTTATTGCACCAAGATCTGGCATTTGTCGTGAGCCTGCATTACCACCTCCATTCTTTCCTGCAAGATTAGCAGTACCGTCACTCTTGCTCCCTTTGCGTAGTTTTTCCTCAATCTTACTATTACGTCCTTTCACTTCTCCCTCATGACTGGCTGTTTCTACATCGCTATCATGTTTGATAGCCTTGATAGCCATTTGAATACTATCACGAGTGAATTTACCAAGAAGTCCGTCCTTCATAATTCCAATCAGAAACTCCATTGCTTGATCTATTTCATCATCAGAAATACCTTCCTCCTGCTGCATTTGTTCAAGAGTAGAAAGAGTCGCATTAATGTTCTGCTGATACTGTTCTTCAAACTCCTTCTCTTTGGTTATTCGTTCCGCATACTCTTTGTTGGCAGCAGCAAGAGCTTCTTGCTTCTCTGGGTCTTCAAGTGCAGCTTTAAAATCATCACCAAATTTGCGTATCATACCGATGATTGGGTCCTCCCCTTTACGCCAATCAGTAAGAAATGCTGCACTACGTGGATTACTCGCAAAAAGATCGGAAAGTGCTTTTTCCCGTTCTTTATAGCCAGACAATTCTTTGTCCAAACCGTCGTATTCGTCGTTAATTTGAGCGAATAATGCCTCGTCGTCAGCAAACTCTTTATCGGGATACTTTGCTTTCAATCGATCTGTGTATCGCTCGCGATTGCTCTTAACTTCCATATTATTAGGTATAATGTGAGAAAAATAAATTTTAGTCTTTATCTACAAAGCAAAAATAGCGAGGGAAAGAAGGATTCCACGTTTATCTTTTTACGCTCCAATCTATAACTTTGGAACATAGATAAATAGAAAAATGAAGCATAAAGGCGCTATAATGGAATACTCAAAGGAACGTATGGACGATTTAATGAGAGCATACGATGAATACATTTCATCATGCGACTATATCCGTATGTCCGAGGTATACAAAATAATAGTCAATATGCCCTCTCGCCGCTTTTGGGTTAGTGACATACGTGCTGCATTGATTATTTCTGCAATGATGAGAGGTAAAACAGATTTGAGCACAATGTGCCCATTGAAAAAAGAGATGTATGAAGAAATTTATAATCGGGTATTTAAGCTTCAAGAAGAATGTCCTGAATTAACTATTTCCGAACTGTGCGCCAAAGTTATTGCACAACCTGCTCCTAAATTCTACCTTACGCCAGGCAGTGCAAAAGTAATGGTATGTAAAGCAAGAAAACAATGGATACAAGAAAAATGGAAAAGATTACGGCTCTTGTAATTTCTACTATTGTTGTAGGTTTGTCATTTTTCAAAGTATGGGATTGGCAAACTGTAGGCATTTACGCAGGAAGTGATATTGCCGGACGTGTATTGTACCCATTTTTTCACGCAAACATTCTGCACGCTTCCCTTAATTCATGGTGTTTGCTTTCAATGGTTTTTATTTATGACATTGGAATATGGCGGTTAGTACTAGCTTACATAATTGCTGTTACGATTCCAATTGACACTATTGAGTGTTTTATTGGTGAAATGACATCACCAACAGTAGGATTATCGGGAATAGTATTTGTTTTATTTGGCTCAATCTCGTTTGAAGTATTACGCAAACAATATTACCAGTTGTGGATGATATTCTATCTTACTGCAGGTTTCTTATTTCCACACACCAATGCAATATTACACCTATGGTGTTATATGTTAGGTTTCCTTGTGGCTCTGCTTAACAAGCCGATAATAAAAAAGTCACATGATTAAAGGTAATATAAACATAAAAGCCATTACCAATATACTAATAGAGAATGAACGCCGTAATTCAATTATTTATGCAAAATTTAATCCTATTACCGGCGAAGGTTCTGTAGGGGGACGTGTCAAATGTACCATTAGTGATTTTCCTATACGCAATCAATGGCTACCAAAGCGTGTAATGAAAATACCGCTTGTACGTCAACTTGTGGAAGCAGGTTCTATTGCCAAATTCCTTACGGATTACATGGGAGTAGAAGACAATCCGGATGATCGGCTGAAAGTTATAGAGCAATTTGTACGCATACGTAGCCGCGAGGACTTTCCATTTTGGGCAGCTACATTCGTTTATATCAAGAATAAAGGTGGTGGAGAAGATGTATTGTTCCGTCTTACAAGACCGCAACGTCGCTTTGTGGAACGGCTCGAAAAATTACGTATTGCAGGAAAGCCAATACGTATTATTCTACTAAAGGCGCGACAATGGGGCGGCTCTACCACTTCACAGCTTTATATGGCATGGTTGCAACTCCTTCACAAAATAGGACTGAATTCACTCATAATAGCACATCAAGGTGCAGGTTCCGATGAAATCAAAGATATGTTCGACAGGATGATTAAAAAATATCCAGTCGAAATGCTTCACAAGATTGATGAGCTTTACAATGAGAATGAGCCGAAACTTGTAGGAGTGGGTAAATCGGGTAGCATATACCGTGTTCCTCAACGAAACTGTAAAATTAAAATTGGTACAGCGGAACGCCCGGATAGTTGCCGAGGTGGAGATTATAACCTTGTACATCTTTCAGAAGTAGGAATATGGAAAGCAACGGAAGGTAAGAAACCAGAAGATATTGTGCGGTCGGCCTGTTCGGGTATTCTCCTAAAACCATACACTATGATTGTCTATGAGAGTACAGCGAATGGTACAGGAAATTTCTTTCACAGGGAATATACCGCAGCAAAGAAAGGGGATTCCCAGTTCGAAGCCATGTTCGTATCATGGTTCGACATAGAACAATACACGCTGGCTTTCAATTCGGATAAAGAAAAACAAGGTTTTGCAGAATGGCTCTATAAAAACCGTAACAATGAAAATACTAGTTCCGAACGTGAAGAATGTGGTAAGTATCTTTGGTGGTTATGGGAGAAAGGGGCTACACTCGAAGCTATCAACTGGTATATAGCCGAACGTAGGAAGTATAATGATCATGGACAAATGGCTGCCGAATTTCCGTCCGACGATATTGAAGCCTTTGTTCATTCAGGAGCGCGTGTGTTTGACAAATACAAGGTGGACGCAATGCGTGGTACCTGCAAGAAGCCTAAATATGTCGGCGAAGTCTACGCCGATGCAGACGAAGGCAAGAACGCTTTGCAGAACTTGCGTTTTGTGGAAGACAAACAGGGGTTGTTACATATTTGGGAACTTCCTGAAATAGATGAAAAGGAAGTTGTCACAGACCGCTACCTCACTGTTGTCGATGTGGGAGGCCGTTCCAATAAAGCCGACTTCTCTGTCATTGTCGTGTTCGATCGTTTATTCATGATTGACGGCGACAGGCCTGTCGTGGTTGCCCAATGGTATGGGCATTGCGACATCGACCAGCTTGCGTGGAAAGCGGCACAAATAGCAGCGTTTTATGACAACTCGCTCTTGGTAATAGAGAGCAACACGTTGGAAACTCATGATAAGGAGCGGCAAGTGGATGGTGACCAATCCGGATTTATTCTTAACCAAATAAAGGATATATATCCCAACCTGTATGCACGCAAACAGTCAGAAGAAGATGTACGCGAGGGATTACCTACAAAATACGGTTTTCACACCAACATTTCTACTAAACCGATGATTATATCAACATTAGTCAAAGTTATTCGTGAGAACCTGTACACAGAACGTGATGAACGTTGTTTGGATGAATATCTGTGTTATGAGAAAAAGCCGAACGGTGCTTTTGGCGCAATTACCGGTAAGCATGATGACTTATTAATGACAAGGGCTATCGGACTGCATATCTGCTTCTTTGAAATGGATACTCCCAAAATTGTACCTCGTGTTGGCCGATTTACTGTTAAGAGAAGAAAGAAAGCTGTTTCGGCAGCAACAATATAAAATTAAACATTTAATTTAATAAACTAATAAACAATGAACATTATCAAAAAATTACGTGCATCAATCCGTTTAAATGAAGCGGTAGTGCAAGCAGACAAAGCACATGAGGAAACAGGTGAACGTTATTACGTTATGCCCAATGGAAAAAGTGGTAAACTCATAATTATGGATAGATTCAATTTCCGCAAACTGAAACAGAAAGGCTATGTGTCTCACAACGTGTTTGTGAACGATTTGGAGAGGGAGTGCTTCTACTGTACTCCATATCGCAATGGCAATGGTGCTTTGCCGAAAGAGGTAGTTACGGTGAAGCGCAGGCAGTATATGGAATTCGTTGCGAAGAATAGCAAAAAGAGGAAAGGCAATGGAAAGTAAATACGACAAGAAACAAGGGATTGACGGCATTGCGACCCTTACGAATGACCCTATTGCAATGGATAACATCAGAAGAAACATCTGCAAAGGAAGCCGTGTAATGTGCTATGGTAACTGGAAACGCGGAACGGTACTTGAAGTTGATGTATCCGGAAATGTTTGTAAGGTATTGTTCGATGATACCGAAGAAACTTGGATAGAGTGTTGGCAACTCTCAATAATATAAATAAAGGGCGGATAGACCGATAATCTATTCGCCCTTTGTTTCAACAGCAGGAATTGCAAAGTTTTATCCTCTTTTCCTTCCCTCGTGTCCAAA
Organism: uncultured Bacteroides sp.; assembly: GCA_900556625.1. Lineage (GTDB taxonomy): Bacteria > Bacteroidota > Bacteroidia > Bacteroidales > Bacteroidaceae > Bacteroides. The sequence continues at coordinate 15,211 of USPQ01000008.1, forward strand.
TGTCATCTTCCTCATCCTTGAAGTTGGCAAGGTTCTCCATTCGTTTTTTCTCCTGTTCCTGCCAAGGTCGAAAATCAAGAATTTCTCTTATGAGCCATTCATCCCAACGACCTCGGAAGCATATACCTCTATTATCAAGATATACATCCGCAACGATTTTGTTGCTTGAGAGTTCCGGCTGGTCCGGGTTCTCGTTGATGTGGTCGTAGGCAATCTTATGCTGCGACACGGGGTTGCTTCATCGCATTGTAAAGCATATTGACAGAGTTCATATTTGCACCCTGCTGAATTTTCTGCATCAGTTGAGGTGAAATTCCGTCCGGAACTTGGCCCTGCTCAATCTGTTCTTTCTGTGACTTGATACTCTGCAACAATTCATCGGCAAACGGGAAGTCCCCGTGTTCAAGAAGCTGCTCTACACTGATAGCACCAACTCCGAACAACTGCATCAGAATATCATTGGCGAGGTGTCTGTATGCAGGGGTGGATGTACTTTCAGTAATGCTTAAGTCAAATTCTACATCCCGGATTTTCTTCGGATCATATTCAATTTGCGCACCACTCCTACCAGCAATATTGAACACACGTTTCGTATCATAAAACTGCTGCATGTTCTTCACATCTTTGTATGCCCCGTCCACAACAAAGCAACTAAAACACTCAAGCAAATCTAGTAATGATTTTGTAGCATTCTCTGTCTGTTGATTGTAATGTGATGCACTTTCCCCCGAATATCCCGGCTTTCCCTGCAATGCACCAGTCACTCCCGAAATATCCTCAAAGAATTTCAATTGCATATTCAGTAGTTCAGCAATACCTATGTTCGTGGAGTTGTTGGCTACCTGTTCCGGTACCTTGCCACTTTTGCTTGGTTTGTACACAATGACACCATTGAACTCCGTCCAGCTCTCTGCAATATCGTCAATGCTCACACCATCAGGCAAAGAATCTTCCGGCATCATCAATACACCTTTTGCGCTTGCCCTCATAATCCAGTCATAAAGCGTTATCAATCGATTGGTGTATCGTTGCTGGTCTATCACATCCGCCACGAATGAGTGTATTTCACCATCAATAAACGGATAAGCTTTGAAAACGTATGGATGACTGCCATGTTCGTAGGGCGTCTCCCCTTCCCTCAATATATCACCAAATGGAGATAGATAATAGAAATACCAGTAATCATCTACAAACCAAGTAGCTTTTATCAACGGTACTTCTTCTTCAGGCATACCCACCTCCTTGGCCATACGCATACGTTCTTCGTTTTCGGCAAGTACTACTTGTGCATAATCTTCCTCATCTATCTTGAAAATGTCACCATTTTGGTAATCATGACAACGGTATCTCGGCTTCTGTTCCTTACGCCATATTTCTATTACTCTGCATCTTCCCGGCTCACTGGTAAAAAGAAAATCGTAATTTTCTAACCGACTATACCCAAATCGCTCTGCGTAAGTGGCTATATAATCCTTTCTTGCAGCCCACTTATAAATATCACGAAGCTCACGATATTCTTGCGGACTGGAAGCAAATTGCTCACACAGTTGCCCAAAAGATATATCATGTACTTCTCCAAGCACGGACACATCCCAACCTCTAAAATCCCTCATATTGTTATCAATGAAGAAATTGTTCGGCTGTACATAATCCGTCCAGCAGTCTTCTTTCCCATTACGCCAGCCGTATGATTTACGATGAACAATAAAGCCACTGATTAGAAACTCTTCCATACTTCGAGCATACACATCGGGCATTCGGTTGAGTTGCATATTGCATTGTAATATAGTACTCATTGTTTCACCAAGTTTTTGTTCGTCTCTATCACGTGCTGTACAGGTAGGTTCTTTACTTTGGCTGCGGTACACCCCCAATACGCTGCGTACAAGCCGACGAATAAGATTATTTTTCAATGGCACATTACCTTGGCTCTTGATATATTCTTCTTCAGTCATGGATTTACCATCAACACAAATCATATCATCCCATTGAAAACCATAAGTATAGCGTTTATTGCGTTCCCGGTCTTTTCGAAAGTCCTCCATCTGATTCCAATAGTACTGCGCTTCCATTAGAATATCAAATGCTCTGCGGTCACCATACCGCTTTGCGGAAGCAACGGTATCAATTTCAGATAATTCATTCCGTTTCGGCGCAATTCGGCTCATTGGTAACAATTTTCCTTTGCCTTTATTATGCATATTTTCGTTGTTTAATGATTGCTTTGAGTACAAAAGTAGTACCCCAAGCAATCATTTTAGGTTTAACTATTTACGTTCGTCTTGCTCCATCTCTAAAATGAATTTCCGCTTTAACTCATTAATCCTCTTTTCAAGTTCTTCTGCTTTTGAGGTATCTCCGATTTCCTTAGCAGTATCATAAGCTTTCTTTAGTTTTGAGTAAATACGTTCCATTCCTTTCATTTTTACATATTCAGGATCAATGATAATCTCGCTTATCAGTTCTGCTTTCTTCTCCAACGGTAAACTCAAATCACCTTTAATGGCGCTGAATTCACTCGCCTTTGCACGGTATGCATCCAAATAACCAAAGAACTTCTCATCCAGCCCCCTACCTACATTACGTTCATCGCCACCGCTCATCAACATTCGGTTGGCAAGCGGAACATAACGCCAATCAAAATCTTTTTCACCTGTTCCCACATTGATCAAATTACGAATTTGGTTGGTTACAGTGAAGAAGCCGCCGGTGTATTGTTTCAATAGATACTCAATGGCAGCAGGATTCAAGTCAATAGTACCTTTCCTATACTTGCTTCCTCCACTGACTTCGTTCAGTGTTTCAGAAAGGTTTACAAGGTCTTTATTCGCACTCTTATAGGCTTTCGTCCAATTCGGCATATATTTATTGTAGGGTGTATCTTTCCATATCGGACTACCGTACCAACTCTCGTTATTCGATACTTCCACCATCGGCTTGACGCTGCTTGGCCACAACGCTTTTGTCCCCTCCATCATATCTACGGGAAGCAATTGGCTCATCTGTGCCAATACATCGCTAACCTCCAATTTCTCGTTATGGAACAGGGAAGAACCGGTAAGTTCTCCCATCGCATACACAGCTCGGTACTCGATAGGCAAAGGAATCTTTATCCATGCGTTACCGGGCCCCTTGACAATGAGGTTCTGTCTGCGAGTATGTTCGGGTATGTCATAGTAGCTGTCATCGTCATCATCACCTCCAGCCGAAGCAAGTGCGGTAACAAGCATGGCTAAACCATACCATGATGCAACGACAGTACCCATTTTGCCGGGATGCCTCATCGCATACTTCAAGAAGTTTCCGAACGTTCCTTGCAGGGCGGCATTCCAAAAGATATATCCGGCTCGTCCTGCACCCGATACACCGGCTGCTACATTTCCCAACATGGTTTGTCCTTCAGCCCCCAAGAACTTATCACCTGCGCCTTTCTTGTTGAAGTTCACACTGATTTCCTTGGCATCCCAAATACTGCGGTCTATTGTCCGTCCCGCATTCCTGCTTGTTACAAAGGCGGCAAATCGAGCACGCATCTCTATACCTCGTCCCACTTCGCCTATCCAGGTAGCCATACATTCACGTACCACATGGGCAGGAATTTTTTCATTCGCCGCTTTCAGCATCTTCTTGATTTCTTTCTTATGCTCGTCAATGTCTGCCATTCTTGAAAATCCTGTCTCGCCACCGTTCATCATGAACTGATAAAACATTTTCTCTATTTCATCATTCATATCAAGCGTTCCCCTGCGGTATTTATCCAATAACATAACCATTCTTACAATAGGTAACTTCGCAAAGTTCATGTTATATTGAATAGCATATTTCGGACTTTCCTTAACCCACACCATAGAATTAGAATATACCATATCACGCAAGAAGTTACTTGCAATAAAGTCCGGCTGTAATGTGGTGTACAATGAGGACAGTGTTCTATTCACATCTCCAATGAGATGTACAAGCTGACCGATACTTCCGCTGATATCATTATCCGGGTTCGTCTGTCCGTTCAATGCTTGTGCAGCTCTCGGATTACCGTTGATGGTAATCACATAGTCTCTGCCGTTTCGCTTCACCACCACTTGATGCTGTCGCAAATTACGGTTCTCTACCACACGGTACGGAATGTTTACCGCATCCTTGCCGTGCTTGTAATTATCGGGGGCAGATTCAGCAAGCTGCTTCATCTTATCCTCAAATTCGTTCATCTTTCGCTCTACCTCTTCGGGACTATCGTTGATGTCAATATTGTCGGGGAATATCGGCTTCCATTCATCAGCAACCGCATCATACTGCAACCACAAATCACTCACACTAACAAGGTCGCTCGGATGGTTGAGGGCAAAGTTCAAGAACTTCTGCTTCACGAGTTTGTTGCGGTTTCCCTGCATAATGGCACTCTCGGCCATAGATTGTAGGTTGGCAAATGGATCATCTGCTTTAGAGCGTCTTCCCTCTGCTTTCTTGATAGGTGCATTGAACAGACTCTGCTTATGTGTAAGGTAAGCGTATGCTTCAGAACTCGTTTTTTCATCAAATCCACGCAAAGGGATATAAAACTCATACATATCTCTTACACTGTCGTAGGTTTCCTTGCTCATCATTCCGCACTCGTAAGACTTGGAAAGGACTGCCTTGCTGACGGCATTAACCTTGCTCCACAATGCGGTGGTGTCGTGTGCGTTTTCGTACTCATCTACCATAACCTGTGCTTCGGCTTCTGCATCTACAATCTCTTCCATACCTGTAAGGGCAGTAAGACCTGCATAATCACGCTTACGACACTCGTCGATAAAGTCCTGCAAGGCCTTTGTACTCTTCGGATGCTGCTTCTGATATTCCGCAAAGTCCTTTTGTGCATCACGCTCTGCCATTACTCTATTGCGTTCAAGACCGTGTTTAGCCATCATATAATCGGTCAGTTCCTCGCGCTCTGCTGTATTATGTGCAAGTTTGGCTACTTCTTCAAGCATTGGCTTGAACAATAGGTGCGCAAAGGCATCGGCTTCGGCTTTGTTCACACTTGATAAGCGGTTCTCACCTAAGTAGGCATTTTCAAATCCATCAACATCTTCCATTCGGGTATTCTTGCCGAGGATTGCGGTCATTGCTTCTTTCAAACCAAGCATACTATCTTGCAAGGCTTCCTGTGACTGATACATTCCACTCTTCACACGTTGTTCATATTTTGCTCGTGCCAAAGTACGCTCGTGTATTTCGGGATCACCGTCTCGGTTCAGTACATCATCGGTTGAGGTGTCGGCAAATTCGCCAACCCTCAACTTGTGCTGCATAGCAATGTCGGCAGCTTCTTCGAACAGGTTGCTGTGCTTACCTTCTTTCAGATTTTCATAACTACGCCAAAGGATATAACGGAGTTCATTATCCGTCAAAGTAACCCCTCTAAAATCGGAAAAGCCCAATTTGTCGAGCATTTCAAAGAAGAATTGTTTTATCCTCTGCCACCAACCGTTTTTACGTGCTTCCTCGAAATTAATGTGTTCGGCAAGTCCGGCAAGGTATTCTTCGGTAGCCTTGCGGAAATCCCAACCATTCTTTGAAGCCATATCTACAATACGTCTGCGTATAATTTCATCGGCATTGTTGAATACATTATCAAGGAATGTATCAAAATGTTCTCCGAACAACTGCCGTAAGCCGTAGTGTGCCACAGCCTCGTGAAGTAGGGTCTGCTCAACGTCAAACATGCTCGTGTGATTAGGGATGACAATAGTTATCTTTCCTGTACTCTTTGAGTAGAATCCTTTCGCACGCTGTTTCTTACCATCCAGTGTTGAGGCATCGGTAACAACCTCCACATTGTCAAGATGCAGTTTCTCTGTCAGGCTTACCACGCGCTCTGCCATTCTTTGGCGTTCACGTTGTGCAAATTTCCTCCGTTGCTTTGCAGTTCTCCTTGACTGTCCAAGCAGTTTTGCCACCGAGTCATTATCATAGCTGACCTCATCATCGGTGTATGCACCATCATCTTCACGTTTTAATTCATCATCTTCTTCCGAGGTAGAAACATTATTTGCCGTTTCTACTGTGGCATCCATTTCCGCATACTTGGCTTCCTTTTCTTCCAATTCTTTTTTCATCAGTTCGGCATATTCTTCCAACTGCGATTTCGCTTGTGCCAATTCTTCTTCATACTCAAAAGGTTTTCCCTCTCTTGACAGGAGTTCTTTCAATTCGGCCTCATTGTGTTTCTTGCTTCGCTCAGCGGCTTCCAATCTTTCGGTAAAGTTTTTTCCTGTAATCACATTGCCGGTAATATCCTCAATGGCATTACGGAGCAGATTTTGACGTACAGGAACATCCTCGATACCAAGTTCTGTACATGAATAAGTCATTTTTCTCTCAACGTCATTGAACAAAGTTGTACCATCACGCATGGTCTGTCTTGTCAATTTAGTTGATACAATGAATGGGAAATTGCCTATCTGTATAGTCAGTTCCCGCTTTTGTTCCCCTGAAATATCACCGTCTTTCATCTGCTTCATTTCAGCAAGAACAGTCTTGTTGTGTTCCTTGAAGAAATCATCCATTGTATCAACAGAGGTAAAGCGATGTTTGCCGATTATAATCTCTTTGAATTGTTCATCGGGGAATGATACCCGTACAGCCTCCAAGGATCGGCTGTTATCCTCAATGCGCTTTTCAGCATCTTTGATAAAGGCTTTTAACCTTGGCTTGGCATTATGGATGTAGGCTTGGTCTGTTTCCCATTGCTTTTTACGGCTTGCATACTTGCGTACATTCTTTTCCGCATTGTTTTTCAGCATAGCATACTCACTGCCGGAGAGTTGTGCTATAGTATCTCCAAACACATCTTCTTCCTCCTCAAGCACACGGTTGGTCATACTGTTCGACATCATCTGCTTGCCATTCATAATACTATCGGCAATGGCCCCCTTTGTTTTCAGGCGTTGGTAGGCGGTAACGTCCAGACTATCCTCTACACCGAAACGCAAGATACGTACAGGTTTATTCATATCCTTGTGCAGATTTCCCTGTCGCAAAATACGTCCGTTACGTTGGGTATAGTCCATTGGACGGTTAGGCGCATCCAAATGTATCAGCGTGTGCAAGCGTTCCTGAATGTTCACGCCTGTACCGAGTGTAAAGGTCGAACCGAGAATCACACGCACCTCGCCACGGTTTACCTTTTCAAAGATTTCAAGTTTTTTCTTGACAGTCATTCCCGACCTCATTATCACAATCTCATCTGCAGGAACCCCCTCTGTAATCAGCTTATCCCTGATGTCATCATAAAGGTTGAAGCCACTCTGTTTGTTTTGGTAATTGTCGGCAAAAATGGCAACCGTACCTTTGTAATCGGCTGTTTCTTTCAGCGAGCGCAATGTCTGTCGAACGGCTTCATGAGTCTTACTGTTTACATCATCTTCGGCATCAGATTGTACCAATCGGGCATCCACGGCAGCGGCTTTGGCAATACCGTACATCGTGAGCGGGATGTGGCTGTTCTCTTTCTTCTCCTTTCCGCTCATCTGTTCATAATGTTCAAGTTCGTTCTTTACGAACTTCATGATGCTACGTAATGCGCGTGTCTGTGGCAGATAAAGGTCTTGTGCCTTTCCTCCCTCCATTTCGGGTATTTTGTCCTTTACGCCGCCGGCTTCTTTGGTTAGGACGGTATCGGACACTCCCGACCATATACGCACCAGTTCAGGCAAATTGACATACCCAGCAAAGCGGTTGTTCTCTTTGAACTTTCCACTTGTGGTGAACTCCAGCATCTGCTGAATGTTACCAAAGTTGCGCACAAAGTCATCAAAGTAATAGATACCGTACTCTTTCATCGTATCAGCGGGCATGAGATAGCGCATGAACGTCCAAATCTCTGCGGCGGTGTTGCTGATGGGTGTACCGGTTGCGAAGATTACGTTCCGTCCGTTGTTTTTTTCCAAGATAGCCTGTGTCTTCAGGAACACGCCTTGTGACTTCTTGCTGTATGACGGATCCACACCTTTAACTCCACGCTGCATGGCAGTGGCAAATCCGAGGTGCTTATACTCGTGCGCTTCATCTACAAGTAAAGCATCAATGCCCATATCGTCAAAGTTCTCCACATCGTCAGTTCGGCGGTCAAGCATTTCCATAGCTTTAACCTCTGCGTTCTGCAAAGCTACAGCACGTTTCTTTTCATCATTGGCGGTACGTTTCTTTGAAGCATTGTCTGCAAGTCCAGCAAGCTGCTCCTCCAATAATTCGATTTCCCGTTCAGCCTGTCGGGTAATCATATTTTTTCCGTCCGGGTCTTCTTCTTTCATCTTTTCAAGAATGAGCATCTTCTCCTCAATCTTGTCCTGTACGAAAGTCATTTCCCTTTCCTCGCTGTCGGGGATAAATTCAAAGGTAGACTGCGGAATGACAATCATATCCCAATCGTTGTAGCGTATCTTGGCATAAAAGTTCTTTCTGCCCTCTGCACTGCGGTCTGCTTCTTCAAGTGTCAGTATCTTGGCGTTGGGGTACAGTTCCTTTGCACTTGCAACGAATTGTCCAACAGTAGCATTCTGCACTACAATCATGGGTTTGCGTGCAGTACCCAAACGGCGCATTTCCATTGCTGTAGAAATTAGAGTAAAGGTTTTCCCTGTTCCAACCTCATGGGCAAGCAACAAAGGCTGTTGTGTGCCTCTTATAATGGCTCTGCCTTGATGCGGACGCATCTTAAACTTGTGCGAGGCACCTCCGAAATACTCCGGTACAAACTCATCTGGTATGCTCATAGGCACAAAGTTATTGAACGTGTCATTATAGATACGCTCAATCAATGCCGACATTTCCGGGTCGCTCTGCATCTTCTGCCTTGCCCAATCCTTGAAATCTTGACGGATTTCATCAATTTTGGCGGCACAAGCCTGTGTCGCTTCCTTGTCGGTAATGGTTTCGGTAGTGCCGTCATAGTGTTTCTTGGTGGTGGAAACGGTGATGCTTCTGTTCTGAATGGCAGCTTCAATGAGAGTATGCCCCATAATGGTACGGTTAAGCATTTCGCTGGTTACCCCCATTGCACGGTTCTTCTCATAATCAGTGAAGTATGGTTCTTTCATAAACCAAGTACCGCCCACAGCTGTAAACCGTACGTCAACCTCCGTGCGTTCCTTTACAAAATCCTCATACAGTTTCGGGTCAATCCAAGAACTTCCGAGGGTAAAGTCAATCAAATGTGCGGGGATTTCCATAGGCATGACCTCCTGCAATGCCTTGATGTTGCGGTCAAATTCCCCATTCTCGTTATTTACCTCTGCTTGACGCAGTTTTTCACGAATATTTCCGCTCAAGTAGTGATACGATGCTTCCATCTGTCGGGTTACAGGGTTCTCGAAACCGTAACCGCTCTCGATGATTTCTTTCTTCACATCCTCGATACCTGTGCCAAGTTGTTCGGCGATGTACGGTATATCTACACGACCGAATTTAAAGATACTTGCAATGATACCGTCCTTGACATTGGTAGGAGTGGGTTCTTTCTCTTTTTCAACAACACGTTTGCTGAATACATCGGTCTTGTCAAATTTCTGTATCTGGTTTCCTTTTTCATCTGCCGTTTCTTCAAACTTTTCAAGAGCGTATACATTGGCATAGTCCACATCATTTCGGAGAAACGCAATGGCGGTGTTCTTGTTGAAGTGTCCGTATGTGCCGACAAAATCATCGTATACTTTGTTGAGTTTGTCAAGCAACGGTTTAAGTCCCTCATCGCTTTCATTCGCAGTCTGATAGGAAAGGACTTCCGCAAGAGCTTCCTTGATAGCGGTGTATGCCTCAAAGCATTCCACTTTCGTATGCCCCTTTACCTTGTTGGCATTCACTTCGAGAGGTTGTGCGCTTGCAGTTGAGTTGATGTATAGTTTTCCGTCTTTGACAAACACTTCGCCAATCTTCTTGCCGGGCATTACATCGATGGCAAGCTCGGTATTGCGCTCACCAAATTCCTCTGCACGGAATGAGCGGACAAATTCAGCCAACATTTCTTCCTGTTTCTTATTCTGTTTAGGATATAAGCCTTTGCTGGTCGGGCGGAAAGTATCGCCTTTCTCAAATGCAAAGTGCATTTCACCTGCCATGTTTTCGGGGTGTTCAATGAAATAGCGGTTGTAGTCCATTGAAAGCTGCTTAATGACTGGTATCTCCTTGCCTTTAACCTTGCGTGTTTCCCCGGTATCGTACTCTGCCATGCGCTCTCCGCTCACATCACTTACATCAATGGCATGGACAGACTTCTGCCCGTTCACACGCTTGCGGATAACAACGATGTCAGAGGTTACTCCGGTGCCGCCGAAAGTCTTGTTGTGCATGCGGAAAGCACCCACGAAGTCTGCGCCTCCCTCGCCCACAATCCAGTCACGGAGTTTCTTACTGTTGTCAAGCGTACCATTGGACGTGATGAAGATACCCAAACCGCCCTCACGCAGTTTGCGCACATTCTTTGCTATACAGAAATCGTGTATGTTGTGGAATTTCTTCGACAGGTCTTTGTCGCCCGTGGTGTCATTCACACGGAGTCCGGTAACGAACGGAACATTAGTAATAGCCAAGTCCACACTTCCATTAGGAATACGTGTCTGCTCAAAACCCTGTATCTCTACTTTGGCATCAGGATAAAGGAGTGAGAGAATACCACCCGAAGTCCCGTCAATCTCAATAGCATGGATGTCGCTGTGCTCGCTGATATTTGTAGGCATCTGCCCCAAAATGTTTCCGATACCTGCAGAACCTTCAAGAATGTAACCACCCTTGAAACCCATTTGTGTAACAATATCCCAAAGAGTATCTACAACATAAGCAGGGGTATAATACGCACTATTAGCACTCATTACAGCTTCTTGATAGGCTTCTGTGCCCATCAACTGCTGTAGACGTGTCGAATATGTATTATCACTAAATACTTTACCTAAACCACCCCAACCGCTAAACTTGCGAAGTACTGCCATTTGTTTAGGAGTAGCAAGCTCTCCACTCTCAATAAGTTGCTGTGCCAACTCTATAGCTTTAATATTGGCCTCTATGCGTGCATCTACCGAAGTTGGAGCATAGTTCGTCCCCCGGTCTGAATGATTATTGCGAGTATTTTTCGGTTCATCTATGGCATCATCGGAAAGTCGTGTTCCTCGCCCCCGTTGTATTTCGCCTGTTCCTTCCTGTACTCTACGATTTCCTCGTCCGTCATCCCTGCCTCTTTGTAAATCTCCGTCCACTCTTCCTCGCTCCATGTGTACGGTGCTTCTAGCGTTTCCGCTTTGTGGCGGTAGCATGCTGCGTCTATCCGTTCCTCCAGCTCCATTTTCGCTATTGACTTCTCGCTGTGTCCCTGTAATCTTAGTACTTTCTTGGTGTATTCGTCCATCTTCGTTGTTGGTTTCGTTATTATCAAACAAACTGCCAAACAAACCAAGCTCGTTTGACTGCTGTAAATTTACAGTTTTTTTCTCACTCTTCTTGCGCGTTGAACGAGTTTTCTTTATACGTTCCTGTGCAACTTCAACCTCCCCCGCCACTTCCGCCTCTTTCGTTACAGTTTCAGCGGTGGCGAGTGCATCAATGCCGGACTTGTCAAAGTTGGCCACGTCGAACTTCTGCACCTCATCGTAAGAGGTCATGTCAGTATTCAATCCGTTTTCTAACACCTCAGGCAAATCTCGCGCACCATTGTAAAATGCTTTAAGGTACGGACGTATGGAATCACCCAAGTCTACAATCATAGCCTTTGCATATTCTGCAAACTTCCGTGAGCCTTTCTCTAAATGGTAAACAGCCATTTCTGTGCCAATGGCAAGTATTTCAGGGTCAATACCAATATTCATTTGACCGAGTAACTTCTTACGCATACGCTCACGAAGTTCCGCATAACGCTCATCAGTAACAAGACGGTTACCACTCGCTTCAGTCTTTTTCTGTGAATTGCCTTGTTGCTGCTTACTCCTCATATCGCTGATAAGAGTTCGAGCTTCATTAGCAAACTTGTCTGCACTATCTTTGGTCAGGAAAATAATATTTCCTTCATGATAAACGTCTCCACCACGCTTCTCTCCTAAATCCATCACAGCCTGCTTTTCCGCGTCAATCATCTTCATCAAAGTACGAACAGAATATCTGTTATCCATTTCCTTATCAACAACGAAATCTGTCCTTTTGTCATGAATTTCATCCTTTGCCTTGCGATCAAGTTCTCGGGTCTTAATTTTATTTTCAAGCGGAACACCAACTGCATCCAAAACTTCTTGCATGCCATTCTGCGGATTGCGAAGAATGCCTAACATTTCCTCCGGGCTGTTGGTTGTCTGACGAAAACGTGCATCACCAATAGGTATGGGACCGCTCACATCATCGCGAGTCAAAGTCGTATATCCGGTTTCCTTATCAACAGAAACAGAGTATTGCCATACAGGGGTGTAATCCTGTTTTTCATCCTTTGCTGGTGCTTTGGGTTCAGTAAACAGCACATCACCATCATTTACAGCCTGTATATCCAACATTGATATGGGAGGTTGTCCTTGTGCATCTACTGCGTATTCTGCTAATCGTTTGGCATCCTCTTCGCTACGCATCATAAAGCCGTGTTTTTCCCTGTCCCACCAACCTTTCATTTCTTTGGCGAACATACTTACATGCTTTTGAACTTCCTTGCGCAATTCCGATGGGAACTCAACAAGTTGCATATCTAACACCTTACCTCGCTTGGTGATGTACTGCACCGGAGTAATGGTGTACGGAGCATCAGTCGGTGCAGTCGCTTCTTCACTGGAAGCGTCTTGTTCCAACTTGCGTTGTTCGGTAAAAAGATCGTTAATTTCAGAAATAATACGAGCCTCATCAAAAATGTCGCTACGGTTGTGCGCTGCTTCTTGTTCCTTGTGCAATTCTTCAATACGGAACTTGACTTCTGAAAGTCTGTTGCCTTGCGTGCCGGAACTCTGCCCCTCGATCGTCTTTACAGACTTGTATTCCGAAAAAGCCTTGGTCTTGCGATGGCTGCTCTCTATCCACTTCTCGAACTCCTCCAAGTTAACGCCCGTCAGCACCGTCTTGTGCTTCTTCGCCCAATTTCTGTCATAATTAGCAAAGTAAGCTGCTTCAGCAGCGTCAGCCTCATTGAAACCCAACATAACCTTGTGTTCGTCAAACGTGCCGTCCTCGTTATATTGGTCAACCACAAACACCTTGCGACCATTCCACCCGTCAATATCATCAGAGAGGAACACATCTATATGGTCGCCGTCTACACCTTCCGTGCCACGAATATAGCCATAGGTGTTCTGCATGGTCGTTTCCCATTTGTTGCCCTCTGTATCTATTCCACTACGAACGGATCCTTTCGGGTTCTCAATGGTGATATTGAATGTACCAACCTGCACATGACCTTTCTTATAATTGCCGGCTTCTTTCTGTTTCTCCGTAGGAGTAGTATCGGTTTCTTTCTCTGCCACTGCAACGGCATTGGCTAAAGACGAAGATGCATCAATATAATTAACAACATCCAATAAATCTCCGAATGTTTGACCGTCATACTCATAAGTACTACCTGTATAATTACCTTTCGTATCGGGTGCATCAACTTTTATAACTTTATGAGTACCATCAACAATAATTGTCTGTTTATAAGTATCGCCATACTTTCCGCTTTCAACCCAATCATCTTCTTGAACTTCAATGCGTCTTGCTATTTTTGCACTAAGTTGATTGTCAGTATCATCAGAAGATAGCATTTCTTCTTGTGATAAAGAAGGTTCTATTTCGCTTTGTTCACCAATGCTTTCAGTTCTTCCTGTATCATCGGTTGTCCCATTTCCGTCCTCAACTCGTTCTCTTGGCGTAAGAGCTCCATTGCTTCCTTGCTGCCCTCGTTGGCTTGTTGCAGTATCGCCAACCAATACATTGCTTCGCTGTTGTCCATTGTAATCTAAATTTAATGCTTCTTTAATAGCCTGTACGAGCGTCCGAGGGGTATTGTCCGGCTGTTCGAACAGAGTTTCTTCCTGTGTACCTTGTATAAGGTCATAAATCTTGCCGAATGTGTTTTGAATGAAGCTTTGGCTTTCACCTTTATACATTGCGGCCAAATGCAAGACAAAGTTACTGAAATTATCAGCAGGGAGATAACTTTCCCCTGTAACATCATCCATTTGATACTGGCGTTTCCAGTTTTCTACAGCAATACGTGCTTCCTTGAAATTCTTTGCCTCTGCAAACATTTTATCTTGGGACAAAGCATAGTAAGCGCGAACGGAATTCTGTATCTCATCTACCATTCGTTCACTGTTCGAACTGTCATAATCACGGAAAGCAGTAGCAAGAATAGCCTTTTGTGCTTTTACCGGCAATACGTTGAACATTTCCTCCAACCGTGTGCTGCCGTCCTTGAAGATGCTTTGATACATGATGCCACGCAAATCATTCTTGGATTCAGGAGTTAGGTTGCCCTTGCTGTCAAACGCACTCTTGTATTGTGTGTGACTGATGAAACCTCTTTGACTCATCCATTTTAGAACATTTGCACCATTGGCATCCACAAGTCCGGCAAACGACATTTCATCATCCGAAGTCCTAAGCAACAGGTTGGCAAACGAACGCATTTCGGTTCCCATGCGCTGCAAGGTGTTTTTAGGTTTGATACGTTCAACACCTCCACTTTCTGTGTCTTGTGCAACAAACTGACCAAGATTGAGGGCTTCTGTATCGTCCACATGAAGCATATTTACCAACACCGGGCTTTGTATGGGCGCAATGTCCTCGGCACGCAGTCCAAACTCTTCCGCATGGTCTTTCAGGTATTGTCTATATGCTTCGGCCTGTTCCGAATGACTTTCCCACATCAGGCGCAAGGCATCACTACGGTTGTTTCCCTGTATTACTTCACCACGTTCGTTTACGGTCGGCGCACCGGTGTAAGCGGTAATACCTGATGTGATTTCTTCCGGACGAATGTTCTCGGCGATTTTCCGTGCAGACAATACGCTTGCTTCGTCATTGCGTTCCTTTGGTTGCGCTTCATCAATAAAATGCAGAGGATTGCGCACACCTTGTATATGACTCGGTTGCAACAATGACGCATCAATCACAGTCACATTGCCGGGAGCCACTACATCATTGCTAAATTTCACATTCACCTCTTTGCCTTGTACAGCCTGTAATGGTTCTTGTCTGTCAACCTTATGGCCGTTTACACGTCTATATCCTCTTGCACGAGCATCTTTAGGAACATCTTCCACTATATCGGGAACTCCGTTAAGTGCTTCACGTTCCTTGCGTTCTGCTTCCTCACGCTCTGCACGCAATTTTTCTTCTTCCGCCTTGCGCAATGCGGCAGCTTCATCGGCAATGCGTCTGCGCTCCGCATCTGCTTCCATTTTTCTGCGGTTGGCAGTGCCGGCTATCTTTTGCCAGATGGACAATTCCTGTTTGGCTGCATCAATTGCCGCTTTGCGCTCCTTTTCAGCTGCGATCTTCTCTGCAATAGTGTTTCCACCAGCAGATTTCGTTTTCTCGACTTTCTTCAATACTGCTTCCTTGTCCGCAACCATTCCGTCAGCCACGGACTGGGCCATAGCTTCGTCTCCCTCTGTTTGCTCAACAATAGCATCCCAAGCAACATCCGGGGTTTCCGCCTGTTCATAGATAGGATTACCTTGTTCATCTTTAGGGATTCGTTCTAATACAGACGCTTGCAGCTGCTGTTCCCCCAGAGAACTTTCTGCCACTTCCGAATTATCATTCACACTTGAATCGGCAATCTCAACAAGTTGCCCATTGTGTTCTATCAGCATGGAATCAAGCTCTTCACGGGTAAACATATTCACACGCTTACCATTCAAGGCATCTTCCGTATAAACTTCATATAGTCCATCGGCATCCACATCGGCGGTGATGTTACCACGAATACCTATACCATTTTCATCACGGAGCATCACAAGGTCATTCATTGCATATTGCGGTCGGTCTGCTTCCTGCTCTTCCTGCTGCAAAGCAAGGTTTTCTTCAGCTCTCTGTTGCTCAAACTCTGCGATTCGTGCAATGTTAGATGCATCCACAAACTGTTGGATAGCCTCTTTTGCTATAGGGAATACATTTGTTCCGTCTGTCACATTGATAGTTCCGTCGCCATTGTCTATGATTCCGTTCTCATCTGAAACTATTGTGACCTGTATTTGCGAACCGCCTTCACCGGCAATGGTATAGGTTTCGCCCGGATTGAATGTGACAACACCATCAATCTTATCCGCAGCTTCACGTGCAAATTGTTCTCTGATAGATTGTGCAACCAACTCCTTCTGCTCGTATGGGTCTTGTACATCATCAATAGACAATATAGCATCGGGAGATACTTGTTCAAGCCCACCTGTGTCCGCATCACGAACAATGATGCTATTGTCAGAATCAGTCACACTTACACCGCTACCATCTGCATATGGTACAAGAGTCCCACTAAGAACATACACCTTGCGTTCATCCTGCTTCATGGTTGCCCCCTGTATCATACCTGTCTTGCGGTTCACACGTGCATCTATCATCGAATTGCTCTGTTCCACCCGTCCGTCTATATCATCACGTACACGTTGAATCATGCCATTGTAAACCTGCTTGGCATTGATATAGTCGATAACAGAAGACTTATCCTCATCACTCCATTGCTCATTCCCGTTCACAAACTCCAATGCGGCAATCGGATTCTCTTCAATCATCGCAAACATATTCTCATCTGCAAGGTCTGCCACTTGTGTTCGATGGTATTCGTACAGGTTCTTCGCATCGTTCATTTCCTGCGAGGAAGTAACGTTGTATCCGTCAAGATAACTGTCATTTGCCTGTTGTTCGCTTTCACTTTGAACACCGCCACGGGACCGGGCCATAGAAGCAAGATTGAATCCACGCAAATTCAACGAACGTTCCATATAATTCAGTACGGCTGCTTTCTCATCAGCGGTAAAATCTTTATCACCGGCAACAAGTTCCGCAACTTCACCGATATTCTCATTGGTAGTAAGGTCAAGTGTTGCCTTCAACGGCTCCCATACTTCTTTTCCAAGTAATTCATTCACTTTTGCATCTGCTTTGTTCACGCCATGCTTCATGGATGCATAATTTGCGGCAGACAAGGTATGTTTTCCTGCCCCCATCACCCCCATAGAGAGTGCCATTCCACCCCAAATATCACCGTGAAATTGTCCAGTTGCAAATAAGTTAGTACGTGTGCCGTCCGGATTCTGCTGATAAGCATCATCAAGACTAAGCATTGTGCGCCACAATTGACCGTAGTATTCTTCAGAGACTTCACCAACATAATCACTGACACCCATTTTATTGAACATCTGATGAGTTTGTCCCATTATGCTATTCAATGCACCGGCATCTGCCTTTGAGAGTACACCTCCCAATCGCTTTGCCCCTAGAACATTGGCGAGTTTACTCATATTACCAAGTGTAAAAATGGGATCAAGGTGCGCACCGAACATTTCCGAATAATTCTCAATGATAGCATTGGCTTCACCTTGCCATATTGCACTTCCCCAGGTCTTATCATTGGAGAAATCATAGTTACCGTTTTCATCAACAACCACATCACCTAGCTTCCGGTCAATGATGTCAGAGACCGTTTTTCCTGCCTGTATGGTGTTTGTCATCGCCGGAGCATGTACAAGCAAATCATCTGCGGTTGTCCCAAGCGCTTTGATAGTCCAATCTGTTGCGTACTGTCCTAACCCTCTGACACCATTCTCTTTAATATAGGATTTGAACCCCTGTTGAGCCATTTTTTCAGCTGTTTCTTTACCTATGACCTTTGCGGCGACTTTAGTGCTTCCTTTTGAGAATGTAGACAAACCCTTAAATCCGCCACCAGTCAAAATGAAATCCAACATAAATGAAGGCATATATCCAGTCATGACACCGGCTCTGTTCCAAAAGTCGGCATTTCCACCGTATCTTTCCTCTGCCTGTTGTTTCTCATGGATTGCACCCATCATCATATCATGAGATTCACGCTCGCCCTCTGTGGCATTATCACCTTTAAGTTTGTCGGCATTCATCATGGTCATGGCATCCGCCATATCACCCATACCGAAATCCCACGTGCGTACATCACCCATAGTACGACCAAAACCACGCCAAAAGCCTACATCAACCCCATTTTCACGGTCTTTCTGTTCTTCAAGGTTCTTGATGAGCTCTTCTGTTTCTCTAATGGCTACTCTCAATGTGCTGTTTTCCTTGTCTGATTGCTGGCGCAGTGTGTAAGTGGCTGCTCCCAATATGGCAGCGAGCGGCGCTTTGTTCTTTTCCGTTTCTTCTACCCATTCCTTATGCACTTCGGAGGCTCTTTCCGCTTGCTTAGCTTTTAACTCCTGCAAACGGAGATTAGCCTTGCGTAACTGTCCGCCGATTGACATATCGGCAGCTTGTCGGTACCGGAAACTCTCGATGTCAGCAAGAGGTTTACTAGTAGTCTTGTTACCAAGTGGAGTAATATATGTTTTTTCCAGTTTCCCATTTTCAGGATTAAACTGCATTTTACCCTCTTTAGTTTGCAATCCGAGATTCAACCCGTATTCTTGTATATTATCTACACGTTCATTTGCGTCTTGTATCTGTGTTTCCACATTCTGCATCATACGGTTTGTACTGGCAATCATCTCTGCTTTTTCTTGTTCGGTAGGTTGCCACGCCTGTTCTGTTTGTACAGCAGGCTCCGGTACAGGTGTTTGAATCTTTCCGAAACCTATATTATTCTCAAACTCTTCAAACGGTTCCATCTCATAACCTTCTTTCACTAGAGCATCATAAGCTGCCTTGCGTTTTGTAGAATCCGATAAGTTCTTGCGGAAATCTTCTTCACTCTCCATATCGTAACCATCAGAAACAAACGTATCGTATAGTTTCTTTATTTTATCCTCATTTTCAGGCATAATGTTTCATTTATGATGTTGGACTTTTCTTTTTATTACTACTATTATCTCCGGCTGTTGGACTTTTCTTCTTATTCGATGCCGTTTCAACTTCACCGGCAAGTTGGCTGATAGGTTTTGGAGTAGAGACATTCTTTTCTTTTGCCCCCATTACATCATTTTCTGTGGTTTTCACATATTGGTGAGTCTTAATACCTAACCGTTTAGCCTCACGCTGCACCGCTCTCTCATAATCTTCTTTCGTATCATAGTAAGTGGTCTTACCATCAATAGTAAGTGTCATCCTTTTCTTATTGCCGCCACTACCACCACGGTTATAATACCCAGCTCTAGCATTGGATGCGGAAGCAGAAGCTTTTGAAGCGCCCGCTTTAGCCTTTTCAGTTTCAAGCCTAGCCTTTGCAAGGTCATCAGCATATTCGGCCTCCACTCTTTTACGTTCTGCATCAGCTTCGGCTGCTGATATTTTATTGTTTTGGAGCTTAACGTTGAGGTCAAATATCTGGTTATCTCGTTTTTCCTTTGCGTCCGCAATGGCATCGGCTCTTTTCTCGCGTGCTAACTGATGTCTCCAATTACGATCATCTCTCGCTTTGACATCATCAGCCTGCATAGCACCAAACAGGCCGCTCAAATAAGCCCGGGCATTCTCATTACGTTCTTTCATTAATCGATCATACCTAACCTGTAGCCTTTCCGAAGCTGTGTTTTTTCCACTGTACATATTCGATGCACCCTGCGTTGTAAAATACAAATTGGAGAGAGCAGATATGCCATCACCAATTGCCGCAAAAATTTGGTCACGTTTTTGCTTTTTCTTTTCTTTAGCAAGTTCTTCGTCAGTCGGTGGAGTATAAGGATTAAGCTTCTTGAACAGTTCGGTGTATGAAAGGGCACCACCGTCCGAGCCTTCTTGTTTGGTCGGAGGTGGCGGTGTAGTAGTTATGTCAGGTTTGAGTGCGGTAACAACAGGAGCGGTGGCCGCTTTTTGTTCCGCCCATTCCTGTGTACCCTTTACAGGTGGAGGTGCAGAAGAACCGTCTTGCTGCTGTTCATGCCATTCTTTAGAACCTTTCGGAAAAGGTGTGCCACTTCCATTACCTAATATATCATCATATGTCGCCATAAGTTACCTCCACACATTAAAATGGCATTTTGCTTGCCGCACTCGTTACTCCTTGTACGGCTCCGGCTATCGCTTCTGCCTTACCTTTTTCTAATTGATTAAGTTGCTCAACAAAAGCATTGTCATTCTGCATATAGGTAGCCTCGATGTTGTCTTTGCGCGCATCCGCCTGTGCTGCAATCTGTGATGTTGCATCAGCAAGAGCCTTGCTATTCGCTTCTTTTGTAGCTGCTACACTTTCATCAGTACCGCCCATTACAGCCTGTATACCAGCTGCCTGCTTATTACGGTTCTTGATACTCTCTTCCGTCTGCGTAAGAATACGTTGCGCATCGGCTCGTTGCGTATAATCCTCATTGTACCTGCGATCATACCAATTTTGGTTCTTCTGTCGCTGCGCCTCAACGTTGCTCTTAATTTTCTTCATGGCTTTTGATGCTTTAATACCGCCGAATATACTGCCTGCTGCACCTATAGCACTTCCAATTAATCCCATAAGACCTTTGTTTTAATTATTAAAAGTTATACCTCTAGTGCGAAAGTAAGCCCTTATATTCGCAACATCATTTTATCTTTTTACAGTTCATGGCACAGGGAAGAAAAACAGGAGGGAGAGTAGCAGGAACACCTAACAAAGTGTCCTCAACAGTCCGTGGAGCAATTGCAAAAATGCTCGACGAATACTTCAATTCTGATATTTTCGTGAAGGATATAGCCGACCTTGACCCCAAAGATAGAGTTGCAGCTATGGAAAAGTTTACAGCTTATGTTGCACCGAAATTGCAGACAACAACACTTGATGTCGCAACAGAGACGAAAAAGACCATTGAGGATAAGCTGGTCGAACTTGCTGGAGATGAAGAGGACGACGAAGAATAATCTACTTCTCTCTACTTTAGACGCGAGGAGTTGCTTACCCTTAGGGGTAATATAATACAGTTTTGCTTGAAAGCGATATCCGAAAGGATGTCGCTTTTCTTCATAAAAACAAAAACCTACAAAGAAAAAGTTCCTTGTAGGTTCGAAAAAATCAGAAGCCCTTTCCTTTCTGCCGCTGATATACTACCGTCTGATTCTTATCAAGATTGACGATTTTAAACATCACCATAGAACGGTTAGGAATATCTTGGGGTAACATTGTCACAAGTCGTGCTATAACATCGTCCACGTTGTTGAATCCTACATCAGTCAACTCTGCAACTTTCTGTCCATTGTGGTAAGCCGCCCCATTTACCATATATCGGAATGATAATCTAAAATGCGTATCTTCCTGCTTCTGCTCGCGAACAGATGTCTTACCGGAGAAGAAAATGAAATCAACCACTTTCTCGTTTAATTCCCAAGCAGGAGAATAATCAATCTTTATATAGCCCCGTGTTACCTTATGTCCAGCAGCATGATTCATCGCAAATGCAACCTCATCAATTGAAGCTCTCACGTCATTCTGTGCCACAGTACCCCACGTGTGCCGGAATGTATAGACCGAATACCGTTCTTCTTTTGCCATTCCCATGGCCTCACATATTTGCCTAATTCCACTGTTAACATTGGAACCAAAACTGTCAGATGTTGTCATACGCTGATAAAAATTGAACAGACGATCGTCATCCTCTTTCGTATTGAGATATTTATCGAAGAGCGGTTGAATAATTGCCGGCACGCGCATTTCCATATATGCACCGTCGGCACGAAATTTCTTTGTCTTGGCACGCTGATAGTGAATGATGCCGTTCCGATAATCCTGCTTTTTCAAATTGTATAGATCAACTGTGTTGATTCCTGCCAAACAAAGCACCATCATGGCTATATCACGTCCGAACTCCGTCTGTGGATATTTCATCTTACTTTCCGGCAGAGGAAATGAAAAGAATTCCCGACACGCTTCGGGTGTAATGGCAAGTTTTTCTGCACGATCTGCCGAAGGAATCTCCACTTTCACCCATGGATTAGTCTTTATACGAATAATCCCATTATCATAGTCGTTATACTCCAGAATAGCAGCTTTAAATACTTGTCGCATACAGATAGGATACATCTCCTTAGCTCGGTGTGTCTGTTCAAGCGACTTAATCCACCTATTCATCAAGTGCGATGTAAGGTGTGAGAACATTATCTGCGTTGTTCCTAAAAAACGCTCCAGATGTTGCAATGCCAGCTGATAGTTCTTAGCATTACGTTGTTGACCGTTGTCAATCATTCGGTTGATATGCTTTCGTGCATAATCTGAAAAACAAACGTCATCATTCCCACTTGCAAGAAACTCGACTACTTCCTTGACTGTCCAATGCTCGATATTTTTGCTATTAAGCCTCTCCGTATACTCCAATATTCTCTGCGAACAGAATTGCAAAACATACGGGTCTTTAATCTCATTAGTTTTGGTGAGTTCCTTCTTCGTCACCATCTTGTCTGTCTTAATGAACGCAGAGCTTCGATGATGAGTCACCCGGATATACACCGGATAAAATCCGTCAGCCCGTGCCGTTCTCACTACTGCTTTCAATGTTGCCATTTTATATTCGTTTTATAATTAAACATTCTGTTTGGGTGTACTGTGTTCCAAAGCGACTGTTCCGTGTTTCAATGTGATTGGGGCAAAACGTCCGTAACTTATTGACTATACGGAGAAAGCATTTGTACAACACTTGTACAACACTGTTGTCAAAACTGCATAACTATTGTACAACATTTGCGTTTATTCTACTCATTTTTTGTGCAAAATGCACGTACATTTTTAAAATACAATAGGCGGTAAGCCTTTGTAAATGAAAAGCATACCGCCTAATTAACTGAATATCAGCTATACCGCCCTTATTCTTCGATTGCAGCCTGCGCCGCTGCCAATCTTGCAATAGGCACTCGGAACGGCGAACAACTTACGTAGTTCAATCCTACTCTGTGGCAGAACTTCACAGAAGAAGGTTCACCACCATGTTCACCACAAATACCGCATTTCAAATCCGGACGGATGGCACGGCCTTTTTCCGTTGCCATACGAACCAACTGTCCTACCCCATTCTGGTCGAGAACCTGGAACGGGTCTACTTTCAAAATCTTCTTTTCCAAATATACAGGGAGGAAAGAAGCAATATCATCACGAGAGTAACCGAAAGTCATCTGCGTCAAGTCATTTGTACCGAATGAGAAGAATTCCGCAGAAGAAGCAATACGGTCGGCAGTCAAGGCTGCACGAGGTATTTCGATCATAGTACCAACTTTGAAATCAATGCTGTCTCCCATTTCCTCAAACAATTTCTTAGCTTCGGCACGGATCACCTTTTCCTGTTCTTTGAATTCATACAGAATACCGGTCAACGGAACCATAATTTCCGGATGAGTCTCCACTCCTTCTTTCTTCAATTCCAAAGCAGCACCCAAGATAGCGCGTGTCTGCATCTGTGTAATCTCCGGATATGTATTTCCCAAACGACAGCCACGGTGTCCCAACATCGGATTGTGCTCACACAATGATTCCACACGCTGTTGGATATATTGCAGGCTCACTCCCATAGTATCTGCCATTTCCCGCTGTCCTTTCAGATCGTGAGGAACGAACTCATGCAAAGGAGGATCGAGCAGACGTACAGTCACAGGACAACCCGCCATTGCCTTAAAGATACCTTTAAAGTCGGCTTGTTGATATGGAAGAATCTTAGCCAATGCCTTACGACGGCCTTCTGCATTTTCAGCCAGAATCATTTCACGCATAGCCTTAATCTTCTCACCCTCAAAGAACATATGTTCCGTACGGCAAAGACCGATACCCACCGCACCGAAATTACGGGCTACCGTCGCATCATGAGGCGTATCCGCATTGGTACGTACCTGAAGACGGGTATATTTATCGGCAAGCGCCATCAGTTCGGCGAAGTCACCGGAGAGTTCGGCAGCCTTCGTTTCCACCTTGCCATTATATACTATACCTGTACTTCCGTTCAATGAGATATAATCTCCTTCTTTCAATACCACACCGTCAATTTCTACAGTACGAGCTTTATAATCGATATTCAAAGCACCTGCACCCGACACACAGCATTTGCCCATACCACGTGCAACCACAGCAGCATGAGAAGTCATACCACCGCGAGCAGTAAGAATACCTTCGGCAACTGCCATACCGGCCAGGTCCTCAGGAGAAGTCTCGATACGAACCATCACTACACGCTTACCGGCAGCACGCCATTCGGCTGCATCATCAGCAAAGAATACAATCTGACCGGCAGCAGCACCCGGAGAAGCAGGAAGACCGCGAGTTAGAATTTTAGCTTTCTTCAAAGCGTCCTTATCGAATACAGGGTGGAGCAACTCATCCAACTTATTCGGTTCCACACGCATCAAGGCAGTCTTTTCGTCAATCATGCCTTGACGGAGCAAATCCATAGCAATCTTCACCATAGCAGCACCCGTACGCTTTCCGTTACGTGTCTGGAGGAACCAAAGTTTACCTTCTTGTACGGTGAACTCCATATCCTGCATATCCTTATAGTGATTTTCCAGTTTGGTTTGAAGCGCATCCAATTCTTTATAGATTTCGGGCATGGCTTCTTCCATAGAAGGATATTTGGCAGCGCGTTCCTCTTCACTGACTCCTGCCAGTTGAGCCCAACGCTGAGAACCTATCTTAGTAATCTGTTGCGGAGTACGGATACCGGCTACCACATCCTCACCCTGCGCGTTAATCAGGTACTCACCATTGAAAAGGTCTTCGCCTGTGGCAGCGTCACGGGAGAAACAAACACCTGTTGCCGAAGTTTCGCCCATATTACCGAATACCATAGCCTGTACACTGACTGCTGTTCCCCATTCGTCAGGAATTCCTTCCATCTTACGATAAAGAATAGCACGTTCATTCATCCATGAGTTGAATACGGCACAGATAGCTCCCCAAAGCTGTTCGTAAGCTGATTTCGGGAAATCCTGTCCGGTCTGTCCTTTTACGGCGGCCTTGAATCGTTTTACCAATTCCTTCAAGTCTTCCACTTCCAGCTCATTATCCAGTTTCACACCTTTCTGATGTTTCACTTCTTCGATGATTTCTTCAAACGGGTCCACATCTTCCTTATTCACCGGCTTCATGCCCAATACCACGTCACCGTACATCTGTACAAAACGACGGTAAGAATCCCATGCAAAACGCGCATTTCCTGTTTTGCGGATCAATCCTTCCACTACTTCGTCATTCAATCCCAGATTCAGAATCGTATCCATCATGCCCGGCATGGAAGCACGCGCACCGGAACGAACAGAAACCAACAACGGATTCTCAACGTCACCGAATTTTGATTTCATCAAAGTTTCTATATTGGCGATTGCTCTTTCTACTTCACTTTTCAAAAGAGATACGACTTTATCTTTTCCTAATTCGTAATATTCTGTACAAACATCTGTGGTGATTGTAAATCCCGGAGGAACAGGGACACCGATAAGATTCATTTCGGCAAGGTTGGCGCCTTTACCACCTAACAAGTTTCTCATGTCAGCCTTCCCTTCTGCCTGACCATTTCCAAAGGTATAAACTCTTTTTTTATCCATAATATTGTGTTTAAAGTTACATTATGACTTTTTTCTGTTCGCAAATCTAAGGATATTTCGCAAACCAGAAAACTTTTTGCGAAAAAACTTTCTAGCAAAATGCAATTTCGACATTACAATCTGGAATATTTCCGTAGACACAGAAGTTTTCCAAAAAAAATACCTACTTTTGCAAAGTAATTATTAGATTGGTGTAAAAGTGGCAAGAAAGAAAAAAGAGCTTCCCCTATTGGAGAAGGTAACAATCATGGATGTGGCTGCCGAAGGGAAAGCCATCGCAAAAGTAAATGACCTGGTAATTTTTGTACCATACGTAGTACCGGGCGATGTAGTAGACCTTCAGATCAAGCGTAAAAAGAACAAATATGCCGAAGCAGAAGCGGTGAAGTTTCATGAACTGTCGCCCAACCGCGCTGTTCCTTTCTGCCAACATTACGGTGTATGCGGCGGTTGCAAATGGCAAGTGCTCCCCTATTCGGAACAAATCAGATATAAACAGAAACAAGTAGAAGATAACCTGAAACGTATCGGAAAGATCGAGCTTCCCGAGATTTCTCCTATTCTTGGTTCGGCAAAGACCGAATTCTATCGGAATAAACTGGAATTTACATTCTCAAACAAACGCTGGCTGACTAGTGAGGAAGTCCGTCAAGACGTGAAGTATGACCAGATGAATGCAGTAGGTTTCCACATTCCGGGAGCATTCGATAAAGTGCTGGCCATTGAGAAATGCTGGTTGCAAGATGATATCTCCAACCGCATCCGTAATGCGATACGCGACTATGCATACGAACATGATTATTCCTTTATCAATCTGCGCACGCAGGAAGGTATGTTGCGTAACATGATTGTCCGCACGTCTTCAACCGGTGAGCTGATGGTAATTGTGATTTGTAAAATCACGGAAGAGCATGAGATGGAGTTGTTCAAGCAGTTATTGCAGTTTGTCGCCGACTCATTCCCGGAGATCACTTCCTTGCTATACATTATTAATAATAAATGCAACGACACTATCAATGATCTGGATGTACACGTATTCAAAGGCAAGGACCACATCTTTGAAGAAATGGAAGGATTGCGCTTCAAAGTAGGTCCGAAATCTTTCTATCAGACAAATTCGGAACAAGCGTACAACCTATATAAGGTGGCCCGTGAATTTGCCGGTCTGACCGGAAATGAGCTGGTATATGACCTTTATACGGGAACAGGAACAATTGCGAATTTCGTATCACGCCAGGCACGTCAAGTAATAGGTATCGAATATGTACCGGAAGCCATCGAGGATGCAAAAGTCAATGCAGAAATCAATGATATCAAGAACGCATTATTCTATGCAGGTGATATGAAAGACATGCTGACTCAGGACTTCATCAATCAGCACGGACGTCCGGATGTGATTATTACAGATCCTCCCCGTGCCGGTATGCATCAGGATGTGATCGACGTTATCCTGTTTGCCGAACCCAAACGGATTGTTTACGTAAGTTGCAATCCTGCTACTCAAGCACGCGATTTGCAACTGCTCGATGAGAAATATAAGGTGAAAGCCGTTCAACCGGTAGATATGTTCCCTCATACTCATCATGTGGAAAATGTAGTGTTATTGGAACTCCGATAAAGAATTCGGTTCACCACAGATTACACGGATTAACACAGATTTTTTATTGTTGGATTTTATAATCCGTGTTAATCCGTGTAATCTGTGGTGAGTATTAAATCAAAAGAAAAAAGATATGGAAAAAAGACCGAGAAGAACTCCCGCTGAAAAGGCACGTGCTCAATATACCAACTATGCAGTCAAGGAACCGATGGAACTTATGGAGTTTCTGGCTGCCAAAATGCCGGATGCAAGTCGTACCAAACTGAAATCATTACTCAGTAAAAGGGTCGTATTCGTTGATAATGTAATCACTACGCAGTTCAACTTCCCGTTACAGCCGGGTATGAAGGTGCAGATCAGCAAAGAAAAAGGAAAGAAAGAGTTTAATAACAGACTGCTGAAAATTGTATATGAGGACGCTTACATTATTGTGGTCGAGAAAATGCAAGGACTTCTATCCGTCAATACAGAACGTCAGAAAGAACGTACCGCATATACAATACTGAATGAGTATGTACAACGTTCCGGACGCCAATTCCGCGTGTATATCGTTCATCGGCTGGATAGGGATACTTCCGGCTTAATGATGTTCGCTAAAGATGAAAAGACGCAACGTACACTACGCGACAATTGGCATGATATAGTGACCGATCGCCGATATGTAGCTGTAGTAGAGGGAAGCATGGAAAAGGATTATGGAACTGTAGAATCGTTTCTTACAGACAGAACTCTCTATGTCAGTTCAAGTCAACAAGATGATGGCGGTGCGTTATCCATCACTCACTATCGCACTATCAAGCGTGCCAATGGGTATTCTTTGATAGAATTGGACTTAGAGACAGGCCGTAAGAATCAAATCCGTGTACATATGCAGGATCTGGGACATCCGATTATCGGAGACGGAAGATATGGTGGTGAAAATACTCCTAACCCTATCGGTCGAATGGCACTTCACGCTTTCAAGCTGTGTTTCTATCATCCGATAACAGGAGATTTGATGGAGTTTGAGACTCCTTATCCGGCAGACTTCAAGAAATTATTTCTGAAAAAGTAAACTCTCATACAAAATAAAGAGAGGATATCCAAACGCAGATTAACGCAAATTATCACAGATCATTTCAATGATAAATATAAATCAACGACTTAAATCATTTCTGCGATAATTTGCGTTAATCCGCATTTTATCACTCATTATGACACTATGCTATTACTTTACTGACGACGCATATAAAAAGGTTGCCCATTTATCCTATCCCTGAAATCTTGCCATGTATTATACCATGTTCCACTAAATGTCCTGCCGGTAGCTTCCGCTCCCCAAATGTAAGCATAAGTGCCATCACCATAAAAATGCAGTTCCATTGAATTATATCCTCCATCAATCCACTCCCACTCAAAAAGCAAATAATTTGGGTCGCCTATTGAACCAATTGTCCCTTGATTCCTCGCATTGAAAGTCATTACTGTACCTCTTCCCCACGTATATGCGCCATAATCTATTTCTTCATTAGTATACCACTCACCTGGCAGATTAAATTCCGTCTCATCTTCACTCTCACACGAAGTAAAGCCGACCAATAAAGTCAGCATAAGTAGAAGCCCCGCATATTTCTTAATCAGTTTCATATCTTTTCTAGTTTATTTCGTTTACAAATACAAAATTAGCATTTTTATTTTACTATATACCACAAGCCATAAGTTTTTCGTACCTTTGCCAAATAATTTAAAATTCTCACATGAAACTTCTTTGGCTTGATTTAAATAGTTCATACACCCATTCATCTTTGGCATTGCCTGCCTTGCACGCGCAAATAGCAGATGACACCACAGTCGAATGGTGTATGGTCTCCGCAACAATTAATGAAAACACCGGTAACATCGTCAAACAGATCTATCAACACCAACCGGATATTATTGCAGCTACCAATTGGCTATTTAATCATGAGCAACTGTTACACATTGTCTCACGCTCCAAAGCACTGCTTCCACAATGCTGTATCATACTCGGAGGTCCCGAATTTTTAGGAGACAACAAAGACTTTCTATTCAAGAACAAATTTGTCAACGGAGTGTTTCGGGGAGAGGGAGAAGAAGTATTTCCATTATGGTTAAAGGTGTGGAATCGACCAAGAAAAGAATGGAAATCAATCACAGGCCTCTGCTATCTTGACGAATCGGAAGAATATCAAGACAACGGTATTGCCCGCGTCATGAACTTTTCCGCATTGGTTTCCCCGGAGAGAAGCCGTTTCTTTAATTGGAGCAAACCCTTTGTCCAACTGGAAACGACACGAGGTTGCTTCAATACCTGCGCATTCTGTGTCAGTGGCGGCGAAAAGCCTGTCCGTACCATCCCATTGGAAGCCATCCGCGAACGTTTGGATAATATTCATCAGCATGGTATTAAAAATGTGCGTGTACTCGACCGTACGTTCAATTATAACAACAAAAGAGCCAAAGACCTCTTGAATCTTTTCCGTAAATATCCGGATATCCGTTTCCACCTGGAAATTCACCCGGCACTCCTTTCCGAAGAGTTAAAGAATGAACTGGCTGCTTTACCCGATGGTTTATTGCATTTGGAAGCCGGCATTCAAAGTTTGCGGGAACCTGTTTTGGAACAAAGCCACCGTATCGGAAAACTATCCGACGCCCTCGAAGGATTGAAATACCTCTGTTCATTAAAGAACATGGAAACCCATGCCGATCTGATAGCAGGTCTCCCCCTCTATCATCTGACAGAAATATTTGAAGATGTCCGTACACTTGCAGAATATGGTGCAGGGGAAATACAACTGGAATCATTAAAGTTACTTCCGGGCACAGAAATGCGAAGAAGAGCAGAAGAATTGGGCATTCAATATTCTCCGCTTCCCCCATACGAAGTATTGCAAACCCGTGAAATCTCAGTAGAAGAATTACAAACAGCCCACTATCTGTCCCGTCTTTTGGATGGATTCTATAATACTCCCACCTGGCGGACGATCACACGGACATTAATTCTGGAGAATCCTCATTTCCTACATGAGCTACTTGATCATTTGGTTCGGACAGACGTCATAGACACCCCTCTAAGTCTGGAAAGAAGAGGATTAATCTTATATGATTTCTGTAAAAAGCATTATCCCGGTTATCTGACGCAAGTCAGTATCGCATGGATAGAGGCCGGTATGTCATTAAAGAAAGCTCCGGCGGAAAAAGTAAGGACCAAACGCCAAGTCCCACCCGAGAAATGGGAAATAGTATACGGAACTTATCGTGAGAATTTACGGCTATGTTTCCTCCCCACTGATGAAGCAGAACATGGCTATTGGTTTGGGTTCGAATCGGAGATTCAAAAGATACAACCCGTATTTAAGGCAAAAAATTAATAACAACGGGCAACCGGATAATCGGCTCTGTAAACTCGATCGAAGAAAGGAATCCATTCATTCTCAGCAATGCCAAGCTGCAAGCCATAAAAATGTGTATCCGCCTTTCTATATTCCAATATCCGGTCAGTCAACTTCGGTGAGGGAAGCGGTATTTTAAAATCAGTAATCCATAAAACATCCGCATTCATATACTCTTTCTTCGATTGAAGTAAGTCGAAAGTAGCTTTCAGCATCCGGGTGGCATCCGTGTCCCCGCAAGAGGTGGTAGAAAAGAAATCAAGCAAACGGGCCCGTTCCTTGCGGACATCAATCGGACATATCGAAACAGAAAAAGCGATCAGGAAACAAGGACGGCGTTGCCTGTCGGCTATTTCCAATAGTTTCATCAACAAAGAATAAGCTATTTTCTCCGGAATGCCTACCATGCTTCCGGAAGTATCCAGACAAACAATCATCGGCCAATGTAAATTCCGGATGACTGATATCCTCCAGCTACAGGCTAAAAGTCAGAGTGGCAGTGATGGGATCAAAACCAAACTTCGCATTAATAGATCTCAATCCCTGCACCAATGCCATAAACGCTTTCCTACTTTTAGTATTCAACGTTTCAAAAACTTTTTGTCCGATTACATTCGTATTATACAAATCGTATAATACAAATCCAATAAAATCGACTCTCACCACCGAGCCTGAAAAGTTTTAAAAGCCCAAAAGCTACATCTTCCATTAAATCTCGTACCTTTGCTGTCGATTTTAAATATCATATAATAATGAAGAACTTTATCAAGGGATTCCGGTTTACTCCCTCCAATTATCCGGCTGCAGTAGAAGAGAAAATACAGAAATACAGAAAACAAGGATACAAACTTCCGCCACGTAAGGTACTCCGTACCCCCGAGCAACTGGAAGGGATTCGTGAAAGCGCAAAAATCAATACAGCGTTGCTGGACTATATTTCGGAGAATATCCGTGAAGGGATGTCCACAGAAGAGATCGATGTGATGGTGTATGATTTCACAACCGCCCACGGAGCTATTCCCGCACCGCTCAACTATGAAGGATTTCCCAAAAGCGTCTGCACAAGTATCAATGATGTAGTGTGTCATGGGATACCCAACAAGCACGAGATTCTCAGAAGCGGTGATATTATCAACGTAGACGTTTCTACCATTTACAAAGGATATTTCTCCGATGCATCCCGGATGTTTATGATTGGAGAGGTCAGCCCTGAAATGCGCAAATTGGTTCAAGTGACCAAAGAATGTATGGAAATAGGTATTGCAGCCGCACAACCCTGGAAGCAATTGGGAGATGTAGGCGCAGCTATCCAAGCGCATGCCGAGAAGAACGGATTCAGTGTGGTACGTGATCTTTGCGGACATGGCGTAGGGATGAAGTTCCATGAAGAGCCGGATGTAGAACATTTCGGACGGCGAGGCACTGGCATGATGATCGTGCCGGGAATGACTTTTACCATCGAACCGATGATCAACATGGGAACTTACGAAGTATTCGTAGACGAAGCCGACGGATGGACAGTCTGCACGGACGACGGACTGCCTTCCGCCCAATGGGAAAACATGATTCTGATTACTGAAACCGGAAACGAAATTCTTACATATTGATGGAACTGATTCTACTCATTGCGATTGCCATATTAGTGACAGTCCTGCTGGTATTGGCTCTGACGAAAGGCAACAATCAAACGCAAGCGGAACAATTACAGATAGCCCTGCGCCAACAAATGCAAGAGAACCGGGAGGAACTGAACCGCAGTATCCGGGAACTCCGCATGGAAATGACGCAGACGCTCAACCAGAATATGCAGCAACTTCAAGACGTTCTGCACAAAAACATGATGACTACCGGAGAACTGCAACGGCAAAAGTTCGACATGATGGCCCGCCAGCAGGAAACGTTAATAAAATCCACCGAGAAACGTTTGGATGATATGCGTCTGATGGTGGAGGAGAAACTGCAAAAAACACTGAACGAACGAATTGGGCAATCCTTCGAGATAGTCCGTTCGCAACTGGAAAATGTGCAGAAAGGGCTGGGAGAAATGAAATCTCTCGCCCAAGATGTCGGCGGACTGAAAAAGGTATTGAGCAATGTGAAAATGCGGGGCACATTCGGAGAAGTCCAACTGGGTGCTTTATTGGAACAGATGATGAGTCCGGAACAGTACGATGCCAATGTCAAAACAAAAAAGAGCGGAACAGAATTCGTCGAGTTTGCTATTAAACTTCCGGGAAAAGATGACGCCAACAGCACTGTTTACCTCCCGATTGACGCTAAATTCCCCAAAGATATTTACGAACAGTATTATGATGCATTCGAGGCCGGAGATACCGCACTGATGGAGTCATCCGGCAAGCAACTGGAAAATACGATCAAGAAGATGGCAAAAGATATTCATGACAAGTATGTGGACCCACCTTTCACTACGGACTTTGCCATCATGTTTTTGCCATTCGAAAGTATCTACGCTGAAGTTATCCGCCGTACCAGCCTCGTAGAGACACTCCAAAAAGAATATAAAATTGTAGTGACCGGACCGACGACATTAGGCGCTATCCTCAACAGTCTGCAAATGGGCTTCCGCACCCTGGCGATCCAAAAGCGTACCGGAGAAGTGTGGACTGTATTGGGAGCTGTCAAGACAGAATTCGGCAAGTTCGGAGGACTGCTTGAAAAGGTACAAAAGAACCTCCAAAGTGCCGGCGACCAACTGGAAGAAGTGATGGGGAAACGGACACGTGCCATTGAACGCAAACTACGGCAAGTGGAACAGTTACCCCATGAAGAAAGCCGGAAAATTCTACCTATTGACGGAATAGAAGAAGAGGAAGAATAGTCTCACAGGCTATCAGAGTTGCATTACGGATATAATCATCAGAATATGTTTGTCAAGAACGAATCGTTGTGCCCTTTGTCGTAACGGAACGCAGCGCCAGTTTTTTCACCCAAAGCACAAAGATTCCTGTCAAAATAAGGTTCAAGACCAAAGTCAATACTGAAATCACCAATGCCGGACCTCCCAGATTATATCCTAATGCTATGAAAATAATCCCCGCTCCCACTTCGCCACGGGTAAACATACCGATCGAAAGAGCCAGGCGCTCACTCAACTTCCGGTCGCGATAGAAGAACATCGGACAAAGTTTTCCTAGATTTGACAGTAAAGAAACAATCACGACATGGAATAGAATCATTCCCCACGACATCATTTCCTGCGAACCGGTCACCGAATGTGTACCGGCATGAGTCTCCGCAAAGTTCACTCCGATAAAATGAGGCATACTCATCCCCACCAGGAACATAAACAGAAAGGAGATTCCCGTAGCAACCGACCGTTCAACCGGTGTATCATGCTCTTTATGCTTCATGATCATTCCCAGAACAAATGCCGGTAAAAGCACTTCGATATGAATGCTTCCCGCTTCTCCGTATAGTTCCTTGCTGCCAAGATAAAGTATCTGAGTAGCCAGAAATATAATAACAGAATAAAAGAGGATAGCCTTCCAATCCTGCCGCCAATCATATTTATTCAATCGCTGCCAGCCGATAGACAGCAATAGAAACACAATCACCACTACAATAATCAACTGCCAGCGCAAACCGATCATCATAATCTGAAGAGGAATCATCAGGATAATCGTGTCCAGATCATCGAAGATAGCCAACACCTGTATTTTCTTATAAATCCAACTGGATTTCAATCCGATAGCAGCCAGCATTGTAAATAAGATACCCGCAGAGGTAGGGGCGGCAAAACGGCTTAGCAACAGATTCTCTTTCCATGCCTCCCAGCTATTCCAGTAATCGGGCGGAAGTAATATGAACACATAATAAATAGCAATCATAAACCAAGGGAGAGCAGCCGTCGCCATCGCTATAAAATAATCTTCGGCATAACTTTTCCAGCGGGACTTGTCAAGAACAAATTCCCGGCCCACGTTAATCATTATAAAACTAAGACATACATAAAGCAATACGTTAGAAATGGACTTGACAACTCCATACCCCTCTCCTGCTATCATTGGCAGGAATTGTGAAATGACGAGCCCCAACATCAGGAAGCCCGAAAAAGACAGTACTTTTCTCATATTTATAGTTGTTGCTGGTATATTAAAAACTAACCGCAAGTCAATTTGTTCAGCGCATATCTCTGAAAAATTGCTTGCGGCAATGTTTTAATCCAATTTCAGTACGGCAAGGAAGGCTTTCTGAGGAACCTCCACGTTGCCAATCTGCTTCATCCGTTTCTTACCCCTCTTCTGCTTTTCAAGCAGTTTTCGTTTACGGCTTACGTCGCCACCGTAACATTTGGCTGTTACGTCTTTACGGACTGCCTTGATGGTTTCACGCGCTATAATCTTAGCTCCAATAGCCGCCTGGATAGCAATCTCAAACTGTTGGCGGGGAATCAGTTCTTTCAATTTCTCACACATCCGGCGTCCCATATCATAGGCATTGTCGAAATGGATCAGCGTAGACAGAGCGTCCACCGGCTCGCCGTTCAGCATAATATCCAGTTTCACCAGCTTGGAAGGTCTGAAACCGTTGGGATGATAGTCAAACGATGCATACCCTTTCGAAATACTCTTCAAACGGTCATAGAAGTCGATCACAATTTCCCCCAAAGGCATATTATAAAAGATCTCCACACGATTGCCGGAAATATATTCCTGTTTAAGAAGTTCTCCGCGTTTCCCCAGACAAAGCGTCATAATGGGGCCGATATAATCGGTAGTGGTGATGATGGAAGCCTTGATATAGGGTTCCTCGATATGATCGATCAATGTCGGGTCGGGCATACCACCGGGATTATGCACCTCCTTCATCTCTCCCTGTTTGTCATATATATTATAAGATACGTTGGGCACGGTAGTGATCACATTCATGTCGAATTCGCGATCAAGCCGTTCCTGCACGATCTCCATGTGGAGCAATCCCAGAAAACCGCAACGGAAACCAAAACCCAATGCCAATGAAGACTCCGGCTGGAAAGTCAAAGAAGCGTCGTTCAACTGCAATTTTTCCAACGAAGCGCGCAAATCTTCAAAATCTTCCGCCTCAATCGGATAAACTCCCGCAAATACCATCGGCTTCACTTCCTCAAATCCGGCGATAGCCTGCGCGCACGGACGGCCCACATGAGTGATGGTATCTCCCACTTTCACCTCTTTTGAAGTTTTTATACCGGAAATAATATACCCAACATCTCCCGTACGAAGCTCATTGCGAGGAACCAGCTCCATCTTCAATACCCCGACCTCGTCAGCGTCATATTCTTTACCCGTATTGAAGAACTTCACCTTATCCCCTTTCCGAATCACTCCGTTCTCAATCTTGAAATAGGCGATAATACCACGGAAAGAGTTGAATACGGAATCGAAGATCAATGCTTGCAGCGGCGCTTCCTCATCTCCTACCGGATGGGGAATACGTTCGATTACGGCTGCGAGAATCTCTTCCACCCCCATACCCGTCTTACCGGAAGCACGTATGATTTCCTCACGCTTGCAGCCCAGCAGTTCGACAATTTCATCTTCCACCTCTTCCGGCATGGCGCTTGCCATATCGCATTTATTGATTACAGGAATAATTTCAAGATCATGCTCGATAGCCATATACAGATTGGAAATGGTCTGTGCCTGTACTCCTTGAGATGCATCAACAATCAGCAACGCACCTTCACAGGCTGCGATAGAACGGGACACCTCATAGGAAAAGTCCACGTGTCCCGGAGTATCAATCAAGTTCAGGATATACTTCTCACCCTTATAATTATACTCCATCTGGATGGCATGGCTCTTGATTGTGATACCTCTCTCCTTCTCCAAGTCCATGTCGTCAAGCATCTGCCCTGAAGTCACCTGAATAGTGTTGGTATACTCCAACAAACGGTCGGCCAGAGTTGACTTACCATGATCAATGTGGGCTATAATGCAGAAATTTCGAATATTCTTCATTCTGAATTCTTATTATTTTGTCTTTTTCGGTGTGCAAAGATACGTAAATGGCGGAATATAAAAAAATGCGTTGATAACATTATGATAATGTACCAACGCATTTTTTTATTGCTTAAGTGAGTTACTCGCTTAGATCAATTTGATGAAGAATTCACCTTCAACTTCTTCCACAGAGACTTTGTCTTCTCTCAATAACCAGCCAAGTCCGAGGAACAAATCTTTGTCAACCAATTTAGTTGCTTTCTTCAATTGCTTGGCAGTCATTCCTTCTGTTTCATTCAGTGCATTCCAGATAGTACCTGCAATCACACCTGCTTTTTCTTTCAACATTTGCTTTGAAATTTTAGTTAGACATGCTTTAAATCATCCGGTCTTGAAAGACTTTCAGATTTTATTTCGGGGACAAAGATAGCTATTTTTATGTTATAGAACACTTTATTGAAGTTTTTTTTATTGATTTTGTAAGAATAATGGCTTTTTTCCCTTATTTGGGATGGTTTTCGAGATATTCAGACCAGATTCTCGCCGCTTCTTCCACCATTTTCGCACAAGGACGTTTGCTATAATATTGAGCAGTACGTTCTTCCGGAACATTTGAGACCAGTTCTTTTTTCTTCAATCCCAACAATTCGCCACAAATCAGCGACCCGTTGCGTTTTTTAAACTCAGCAGCCAATTCCTGGACAACTGCATAATTTGCCGCCTTTCCCTCGCGGTCTGTCGCTTCCGTAGCTCCGATTTCGAGTCCTGCCACCAAAAACATACCGCAAGCAGCACCACAAGTTTCGCGCATCCGGCCTATTCCTCCACCAAAGGATGCCCCCATGCGCAGAGCCTGTTCCTGCGTGAATCCGTACATATCTGCAAAAGCTGCCACTACGGACTGTGAACAATTGTATCCGCTTTTAAAAAGCTCTACTGCTTTTTGTACTCTATCTTCCATACTATTGTCTTTTTATTATATTCATCCCGACCCTAAAAACTCAACGGTCAATCTCCAACACCATCGGACAATGATCGGAATGCACCGCCTCATTCAGAATCCGCGCACTCTTCAGCCATCGGCGTACCGGCTCGCTGGTCATACAATAATCTATTCGCCAGCCTTTATTTTTGGCACGCGAATTAAAACGGTAACTCCACCAGGTATACTCCTGTTTTTCCGGATAAAGCAGACGGAAAGAATCAATAAAGCCTGCCGAGAGAAAACGCGTCATCCATTCCCGTTCTTCGGGGAGGAAACCGCTATTCTTCGCATTACGGACAGGATCATGAATATCAATCGGTTCATGGCATATATTATAATCACCGCAAAGAATCAGATTCGGACGTGTCTTCCGCAGCTCTGTCACGTATTTCTGAAAATCCTCCAGCCACACCATCTTGAATGCCTGGCGTTCGTCCCCGCTAGTCCCCGAAGGGTGGTACACGCTTACCACCGACAAATCGCCGAAGTCCGCACGGATAAAACGGCCTTCATTATCGTATGCTTCGATTCCCATCCCGTATTCCACGTGGTCAGGTTCTTGCTTGGTCAATATGGCCACTCCGCTATATCCTTTTTTCTGTGCCGAATACAAATACGACTTATAGCCCAATGCTTCAAACACTTCCGCCGGGTATTGATCCGGCTGTAGTTTTGTCTCTTGCAGACAAAGAATATCCGGATTTTCCTGCGCCAGCCATTCCGGGAAACCTTTGGAGACAGCAGCACGCAAGCCGTTCACATTATAAGTTATAATCTTCATCATTATATATTTATTGATTCACGTTTATTTTAGGAAAACAGAAGCATGATATTCAGTACGGATACAATTATCGCAATAGTATACAGCACAAATGTGCTCCAACGACTATTCACATAATTCCCCATCACCTTTCGGGAAGATGTCAGTCCGACTTGCAGAAAGACCGTGAAAGGCAATTGGATACTAAGTATCATCTGCGAAATAATCAGCCCCTTAAAAGGATCTCCGATAAAGAAAATCAGCAATAAGGCGATTCCTAGCGATAAAAGGACTCCCACTTGCGAGTGACTGTCTTTGATGTGATAAGACTCACCGAAAATACCGGCAAAGATGGAACCTGCCGCCATCCCGCTTGTAATGGTGGACGAAATGCCCGCCATCAGCAATGCCAAAGCAAATACAATGGCAGCGTTGCTGCCCAGCAACGGTTCCAGCAAGGACTTGGCCTGTTGCAGTTCCTCCACTTGAATGCCGCTTTTAAAGAAAGTCGCGGCAGCCAGCAGAATCATGGCACTGTTAATCGCCCAACCGATAACCATTGAGAACAGCGTATCGAACAACTCATATTTCAGTACTTTCTTGATAGATGCATCATCTTTCTTGTTATACTCGTGACTCTGTATCACTTCCGAATGCAAAAACAGGTTATGAGGCATTACCACCGCTCCCAGCACGCTCATGATTATCAACATACTTCCTTCGGGAAATGAAGGAGTCACCCACCCCGCTGTTGCAGCCGGCCAGTCTATCTGCACCAAGAAAAGCTCATAAATAAACGAAAGTCCGATGACAGACACAAACGCAATGATGGAACGTTCTATTTTTTTATAGGAATTGGTGAAAAGCATGATAGACACAAAAAGCGTAGTCAGCACAGCTCCCCATACAATAGGAATATCGAACAGCATTTCCAATGCGATGGCTCCACCCAGAATCTCTGCCAGCGAAGTAGAGATGGAAGCCAGCACCGCCGTACCAAGAATAGGACGGGATACCCATTTGGGAGTATATTTGGTGGCAGCTTCCGAAAGGCAAAGTCCGGTGACAATCCCCAAGTGAGCAACATTATGTTGAAGGATGATCAGCATAATCGTGGACAAGGTAACCACCCACAGTAATGAATAGCCGAATTCGGATCCGGCGGCAAAATTAGAAGCCCAGTTTCCGGGATCTATAAATCCGACAGTCACCAGAAGTCCCGGACCAATATATTTGAAAACATCCAGTCCGCCCAAATAGCGTTTATGATCTTTGCGTTTTAAGTCTTGAAAAAGATTCTTCATTGCTGCATAATAGTTTATTCAGTACAAATATACTTATAAATAACGAGTAGGGATCAATTTTGGTTCAAAATACCGACAAATAAGGAAAACGCTACTAACATCAAAAGCCCAAAGCAGTATCATAAAAGAATGCGGATCAACGCAAACCTACACAAAGATTAAATTTAATCTGCGATAATTTGCGTTAATCCGCGTTTCCTATCTTATACTTAAGACCGGATGATATCAATACCCCATCTCATGCAATGCACGGCACAACTGGTCCGGACACGAAGTGGGTCTGCCACCACAGCGTACTCCTTCAAGTTTACTTATCACGTCCTCCACCTTCATTCCCTTTACCAGGCGCGAAAGACCTTGAAGATTGCCGTTGCATCCTCCCCAAAAGGCCACTTCTTTCACCACTCCATCTTCCACATTCAGTTCAATGTTGGTGCTGCAAGTGCCTTTCGTCTTATAAACATATTCCATGAACTGCTATTCTTCGCCTTCCGGTTGCATATTGGTATAAACGGTCTGCACGTCGTCAAATTCTTCCAAACGTTCCACCATCTTATCTAATGTCTCACGCTGTTCCGGAGTAACCTCTTTCAGATCGTTCGGGATATAAGTGAAGTCTCCACCGACATCTTCGAAACCACATTCTTCCAAATGTTTCTGAATGGCGGCATAGCTCTTAGGATCACCATAGATCGTAATTGTTCCTTCTTCCTCATCTTCATCATATTCATCTTCCACATTATAATCTATCAGGTCAAGAATCAGTTCTTCCATATCCAAGTCCTCTTTCTTCTTGAAAGTGAAAATACACTTATGGTCGAAAAGAAATGCCAAAGAACCCATTGTACCCAAGTTTCCGCCGAATTTGTTGAAAACGGAACGCACGTCCGCTACAGTACGGGTAGGGTTGTCGGTAAGTGTATCTACGAATACAGCTACTCCGTGAGGGCCGTATCCCTCATACGTCATGCCCTTATAGTCACTCTGGTCTTTACCCATCGCATTCTTGATGGCACGCTCGATGTTATCCTTCGGCATATTTTCACGCTTACAAGTAGCGATCACCGAACGGAGTGTCGGGTTGTTTTCGGGTTCCGGACCACCTGCCTTTACAGCAATAGCGATTTGTTTACCCAATCTTGTAAATGTTTTAGCCATGTGGCCCCATCTCTTCAGCTTGGTAGCTTTTCTATATTCAAATGCTCTTCCCATTGGTTTATATTTTTAGATTGAAATTTTAAACTTATCTAAGTTTGGCTCCTAGTTTATCTTCCAGGTTTTTCACCAGTTTCGACATGATCTTATCAATCATCTTATCGTTCAATGTCTGGCTCTCGTCTTGAAGCAAGAAACTGACCGCATACGATTTCTTACCAGCTTCCAGGTTCTTGCCTTCATATACATCGAAGAGTTCCACTTCTTTCAGCAACTTCTTCTCTGTCTCGTAAGCGATCTTCTCGATTTCGGCAAACTGCACATTCTTGTCGAGCAGCAAAGCCAAATCGCGCCGTACAGCCGGGAACTTGGAAAGCTCCTTGTAGCTGACTTTAGCCGAACGGACAGCTTTCAGCAATTCTTTCCAGTTCAAGTCAGCGAAATAGACTTCATTGTCTATATCGAACGCTTTCAGCAGCTTCTTAGTAACTACACCGAAAGAAGCAAGGCGTTTGCCACCCTTCGTATGGACAGACAGTGCGGCAGCAAAGATATCATCAGACAGATTGCCTATCACCAGATTGTGCAAATCCAGTCCTAAACGTTTCAAGATATTCTCCACATATGCTTTCAGCTCATATACCGAACTGTTCTCATCCGGATGCGCCCATGAGTTGGAAACCTTCTTGCCTGTAACCCACAGACCCAAATGATAATCTTCCGAATAAGGAGCCAACGCTTTTTCCGGGTTCTTCTTGTCCCCGTCGAAATAATAGCAATTACCAAATTCAAAGAATTTCAGATCCGCATTTTTACGATTGGCATTATGGGCAATGCTTTCCAATCCACCGAACAGCAAAGTCTGGCGCATAGCGTTCAAATCAGCGCTTAGCGGATTCAACAGCATAACCAGGCGATTGGAAGGATAAGTTTCCAGACCGTCATAATAAGCCGCACGGGTCAATGAGTTGTTCAATATTTCATTGAATCCACAGCCCACCAATTGTTCGGCAACCAGATTCTGCAATTTATTCGACTTGTCATGCTCGCCTTTAGTAGTCAGACTGGATTTCAACGTAGTCGGAATTTCCACATTATTGTATCCGTAGATGCGGAGAATATCCTCAATCACGTCACAATCACGCTGCACATCCACACGATAAGGAGGAACGGCCAGTGTCAGTCCTTCCACCGTCTCATTAGTTATCTTCATTTCCAGGCTCGTCACAATGCTCTTGATTGTCTCTACCGGAATCACTTTACCAATCAGCGAATGTACTTTCTCGTAAGATAGGTCTACTATGAAATCCTGTGCAGGAGTAGTATATACATCTTTTATTTCAGAAGAGATAGTACCGCCTGCCAACTCTTTTACCATTATGGCAGCCAGTTTCAGACAGTAAATCACACTATTCGGGTCGATGCCGCGTTCAAAGCGGAAAGAAGCATCGGTATTCAAGCCGTGACGACGGGCCGTCTTACGCACCCATGTAGGATGGAAATAAGCACTTTCGATGAAAACATCCGTTGTAGCTTCCGTAGAGCCGGAATCCAATCCGCCAAATACGCCCGCAATGCACATGGCTTCTTCCTTATTGCAAATCATCAGGTCGCGGTCACTCAGCTTACGTTCCACCTCGTCCAGTGTAACGAACAGAGTTCCTTCGGGCATTGTCTTTACGATAACTTCATTACCCTTTATCTTACCGGCATCAAAGCAATGCAACGGTTGTCCGAAAGCATGGACAATGTAATTAGTGACATCCACTACATTATTAATAGGACGCACACCGATCAGACGCAATTTATTCTGCAACCATTCCGGACTTTCCTTTACAGTCACTCCTTTCACGGTAACACCGGCATAATGCGGACACGCTTCACTGTTTTCAACCTTTACTTCAATATCCAAATCATGGTTTTCCACTTTAAAGTCATCCACCGACGGACGTTGCAGAGTTGCCTGCTTACCGTTCTGAATCAGATAAGCATACAAGTCACGGGCTACACCGTAGTGAGAGCATGCATCCGCACGGTTAGGAGTGATATCCACTTCAAGCACATAATCGCTCTTGATATTATAATAATCTTTGGCAAGAGTACCCGGGACAGCATTTTCCGGCAAAACGATGATACCTGCATGATCCGTACCGATACCGATTTCATCTTCAGCACAAATCATACCTGTAGATTCTACACCGCGGATTTTTGATTTTTTGATAGTAAAGCATTCGTCCCCGTCATAGAGTTTTGTCC
The DNA here is from genome assembly GCA_900556625.1 of uncultured Bacteroides sp. Classification (GTDB taxonomy): domain Bacteria; phylum Bacteroidota; class Bacteroidia; order Bacteroidales; family Bacteroidaceae; genus Bacteroides. The sequence continues at coordinate 58,192 of USPQ01000008.1, forward strand.
CCAATGTAGCGACTACCACTTTTTGTCCGGCAGCCACGTTCGGAGCTCCACAAACGATCTGCACCGGATCGCCTTCTCCCAGATTGACAGTAGTAATGTGCAGATGGTCCGAATTAGGATGTTCCACACAGGTCAGCACTTCGCCGATCACAAGTCCCTCCAAACCACCTTTAATGGTCTGCACTTCTTCCACACCACCTGTTTCCAAGCCGATAGAAGTCAACGCAGCCGCCGTTTCATCAGGCGTCAAATCGAAGTTGACATACTCTTTCAGCCAGTTATAAGAGATATTCATATAATTAATTTTTTATTGTTTCTCAAAAGATTCGCAAAGTTAATAAGATTTTTCGGTTGACCGAAAAGGTTAGATAAAAAATTGCAGGTTATTTCACCACAGAGGACACCGAGGACACAGAGTTTTTTCTTTTTATTTAAGTACTCATGTTTAATTAGTTTATAAGTTAATTATACACACTTTGCTTATTACGGATTTACACTTATTTTTCATCTTTCCGATATCCTCAGTGTCCTCTGCGTCCTCTGTGGTGAAAGAATACGCAACTAGAATGGCAAAGGTCCATCCCCTCCTACCGGTGCCCCGAACGGATTACCCGACTGCGGAGTAAAGTCCGGTGTCGGCGGTGGCGGAACGGAACCGGCTCCTCCGGCATTCATCTTAGACCCCAGCATAGCACCGGCAGGCTCACCCGGCATAGGAATCACCATGTCATCCTCCGGATTTGAGAAACGGGTAAACTCACCTTTGAATCGGAGCAGCACTTCACCCACCGCACCGTTACGATGCTTGGCTATCACAATCTCCGCCATACCGCGAAGGTCATTACCACGATCATCCTGGTAAATTTTGTAATATTCCGGACGGTGGATAAAACATACCATATCGGCATCCTGCTCGATGGCTCCCGATTCACGAAGGTCGCTCAACTGCGGACGTTTGCCATCAATTCCTTCACGGCTCTCCACACCACGATTCAACTGCGACAATGCGACAATCGGGATGTTCAGCTCCTTCGCCAATCCCTTCAGTGAACGTGAAATGGTACTGACCTCCTCCTGACGGCTTCCGAACGCCATTCCACTAGCATTCATCAACTGCAAGTAGTCAATAATAATGATTTTCACCCCATGTTCACGCACCAGACGACGGGCTTTCGTACGAAGCTCAAACACCGACAGAGAGGGAGTATCATCCACATACAGCGGTGCATCCAGCAAATCCTTCAGTTTATAGTCCAATTGCTGCCATTCATAATTCGCCAACTGTCCGCTTTTAATTTTCTCACTCGGAATCTCGCAGACATTCGTAATCAGACGATTCACCAACTGGACATTACTCATTTCAAGAGAAAACAACGCTACCGGGTTACGATAATCGACGGCTATATTCTTCGCCATAGAAAGGACGAAAGCTGTCTTACCCATCGCAGGACGGGCGGCAATAATAATAAGGTCGGAGTTCTGCCAACCGGAAGTCATCTTGTCCAGCTTCGTAAAACCGCTTTCAAGCCCACTCAATCCGTCCGTTCGTGCCGCTGCCTTCTGAATCAGCTTATACGCTTCGTCAATCACCGGATTGATCTGCGTGTAGTCCTTCTTCATGTTCTGCTGCGAAATCTCAAAAAGCTTTCCTTCGGCTTCCTGCATCAGATCGTCCACATCCAGCGTTTCATCAAACGCCTTACTTTGAATGTTACTGGTAAAAGTAATCAACTCGCGCGCCAATGATTTCTGTGCTATGATGCGTGCATGATATTCAATATGCGCCGAAGAGGCCACTTTGCTACTCAACTGAGTAATATAGAACGGACCTCCGACCTCTTCCAGCTCTCCGCGTTTGCTAAGCTGTTCCTTTACTGTCAGAATATCCACCGGCTTCTGATTTACGGCAAGATCGGTGATAGCGGCATAGATCAGTTGATGCCGGTGTTCATAAAAAGATTCGGGACGAAGAATTTCACTCACCAACGAATAAGCGTCCTTCTCAATCATCAAAGCCCCCAATACTGCTTCTTCCAGCTCAGGTGCCTGCGGCTGAATACGTCCATAATCATTTACCGGTTGCACTTTAGCAGACTTCGTATTGCGGGTGTTTCTTCTCTGTTCGGCCATTAATTCAATTAAAAATTAAAGATTAAAAACTAAAAGTTACGACTGGACATACTCATTCATAACAGATTTCTTCCGGTCGGGAGGACAAAGATAGAACATAATCACGAAGAATAGATAAGGAAAAATGAAGTTTTTACTAACTTTGTCCCCTGTGTCGCTTTTTCTTTAATTTTTAATCTTTAATTTTTAATTGATTATGATTGCTTTTCCCAATATCAAAATAAACTTGGGGCTTTCCATTACGGAAAAACGCCCCGACGGATACCATAATCTGGAAACAGTGTTCTATCCGGTGGCTTTGGAAGATGCGCTGGAAATCCGTACTTCTCCCGACACTGACCGGAAATTCACCCTTTACCAACACGGAATGGAAATAGCGGGCAAGCCGGAAGATAATCTGGTGGTAAAAGCCTATCTTTTGATGGATAAGGAGTTCCATCTTCCTCCTGTAGAGATCCATCTATATAAACACATTCCTTCCGGAGCCGGACTGGGTGGAGGGTCATCCGATGCAGCTTTCATGCTGAAGTTGCTCAATGATCATTATCAGTTAGGGGTATCTGAAGAACAATTGGAGGTATACGCCGCCACTTTGGGAGCAGACTGTGCTTTCTTTATCAAAAACAGACCGACCTTTGCCGAAGGAATCGGTAATATCTTTTCTCCGGTCGAGCTTTCATTAAGCGGCTACCAAATCATGATTATCAAACCGGATGTGTTCGTATCCACTCGGGAAGCTTTTGCAAACATCCGCCCTCATCATCCGGAATATCCTGTCAAAGAGGTCATCCGACGCCCGGTTACAGAGTGGAGAGATACCCTGATCAATGATTTCGAAGCCAGCGTATTCCCGCAACATCCCATCATCGGAGATATAAAAAAAGAGCTCTATCATCACGGAGCGATCTACGCATCCATGAGCGGTTCCGGTTCTTCAGTTTTCGGACTGTTCACACCCGATGTACTGTTACCGGAAATTGATTGGGGAACAGATACGTTCTGCTTCACAGGAACACTTAAATAAAAACGGTACCACGACTCACGTCGTAGTACCGTCACAACACAAACACAAAATAAAACACGACAAAACTACTGTGCAATCTGCCTGTCTATACCAAAGAGGTATAAGTACTGCTCTTGTATATTCACATACCCGCGAACAGCTTCAGGTCGATCACATCAAATTAAACAAATCTACATTGATTTGTTCGAGTTATCAGATGATAAAACAAAAAAATGCTATTTACTGAATACCTCTTTCACGAAGTTTCAACTGCCAGTTCCAGGCAGAGCGCAAAGTATCTTCCAAAGTTTCCACAGCTTTCCATCCCAATTCGGAATTAGCGAAATCAGGATTTGCCCAAACTTTTTCAATATCTCCCGCACGACGTCCAACGATCTGATAGTTCAACTTCACACCGGTAGCCTTCTCGAAGCCTTGAATCAATTCCAATACAGAGACACCACGTCCCGTACCGATATTGAATACTTCCACTTTTTCTTTCTGCGCCTTCTCCAAGATACGGCGGATAGCAATCACGTGCGCCTTAGCCAAGTCAACAACATTGATAAAGTCACGGATGCAAGAACCGTCGGGCGTATCATAATCGTCACCGAACACACTCAACTTCTCGCGAATGCCGATAGCTGTCTGAGTCAGATAAGGAATCAGGTTCTGGGGAACACCGTTCGGCAACTCACCCAGCAATGCGGTAGGATGCGCGCCTATCGGATTGAAATAACGCAACATGATTGCATTGATCGGAGCACCGGAGGCTACCGTATCACGGATAATCTCTTCATTAATCTGTTTTGTATTTCCGTATGGTGATTCCGCTTTCTTAATCGGCGCCTTTTCTGTCACCGGCAATTCATCCGGCTGTCCATACACCGTACAAGAAGAAGAGAATACAATACCTTCCACTCCGTGTTTCGGCATCAGTTCGAGAAGGTTGATCAAAGAAACCAGATTATTACGATAATAAAGCAACGGTTTCTCCACCGATTCACCTACCGCCTTGCTTGCAGCAAAGTGGATGATAGCTTTAATTCCTTTATATTTTGTGAATACGGCGTCAAGACCTTCAAAATCAAGACAATCCAACTTTTCGAAAGCCGGACGGATACCGGAAACTTTTTCTATATTGTCGACAACATCAGCACTGGAATTTGATAAATTATCGATGATGATTACTTCATACCCACTGTTTTGCAGCTCTACAACAGTATGGGAACCAATATATCCCGTTCCCCCTGTCACTAAAATTCTTTCTTTCATATTCTTTACTTATATGGTTAGTTCTTCGGTCTATTATTGTTTGAGCTACAAATGTATGGAAATAAAATGAGAATGCAATATTCCGTAACCATTTTATTTATAAAAGAATTGGGAACTCATTATCTGTATGTCCCCACACAGCCGAGCTCCCAATTCATATTTAATTATCAACTGTAAATCTTATACCACGCCGGAGAATCCCATGAATGCCATAGCCAGCAAACCGGCGGTGATCAAAGCAATCGGAGTGCCTTGCATTCCCTTCGGGATTTTCACCAGACTCATCTGCTCGCGCAATCCTGCAAAAAGCACCAGCGCCAGTCCGAATCCGAGAGCTGTTGAGAACGCATATACAACGCCTGTCAGCAAATCATAGTCTTTCTGAATCACCAGAATAGCCACACCCAAGATACAGCAGTTGGTTGTGATCAATGGCAAAAATACACCCAACGCCTGGTACAGAGCCGGAGAGACTTTCTTCAGAATGATTTCCACCATCTGCACCAGTCCGGCGATCACCAGAATAAAAGTGATTGTCTGCAAATATCCCAGATCGAAAACATCCAGAACAAATTTCTGAATCAGGAAAGTGACAATGGTAGCGATGGTCAGCACGAAAGCAACCGCAGCGCTCATACCCATCGCAGTTTCCACTTTCTTGGATACGCCCAGGAACGGACAAATGCCCAAGAACTGCGACAACACGATGTTGTTTACAAAGATTGCCGAAATAAAAATCAATATATATTCCATATTCTTCTCTTATTTAATTGAATTAGGCTTTCTTCAAGCTGTTGATCAACGCAATAAGGTATCCTAAAGCGATGAAAGCACCCGGAGCCAATACAAACACCAACATTCCGTACTCTTCCGGCATGATTGTCAGATTGAAAATCTTGCCTGTTCCCAAGAATTCGCGGACAGCTCCCAGCAGAGTCAAGGCTATCGTAAAACCAAGTCCCATACCAAGACCGTCGAACATGGAAGCCACCGGATTATTCTTCGCGGCGAATGCTTCAGCACGTCCCAGCACGATACAGTTTACCACGATCAACGGGATGAAAAGCCCCAGTGTGGCATACAAATCCGGCACGTAAGCCTGCATCACCATCTGGAGCAATGTTACGAAAGACGCAATGACTACAATGAACGATGGGATACGTACCATATCCGGAATCAGATTCTTGATGGAAGAAATTACCACGTTCGAGCAAATCAACACAAACATAGTGGCCAGTCCCATACCCATACCATTGATAGCCGATGAAGTTGTACCCAATGTAGGACACATACCAAGCAGGAGCACAAACGTAGGATTCTCTTTGATAATCCCGTTCATCATTACTTTAAAATTATTCATATCTTAATCTCCTCCTTTCTTAATTAATAGAATCTTGCTTCACCGTTTCAGTTTCCGGAGCAGTGGCAGGTTCATTTTTCTGCGAAGCTCCCGAAACAGTATCTACTTCTCCCGTCTTATAGGCCTCGTAAGCCTTGTTGATAGCGTTCAGGAAAGCGCGCGACGTGATAGTGGAAGCGGTAATAGCGTCTACCTGGCCTCCGTCCTTAGAGACTTTCAGCTCACCTTCGCCCGGACTCATGCCTATGATAGACTTTTTGCTCATTTCGTGCGTCACCGCCTTTTCGCCTTTGGTAGCGTCATAGGCTCCAAACCATTTGTCAGCTTTCGAGCCCAATCCCGGAGTCTCGGTATGGGCCAGCAAAGAGTAATTGTAAATCTTGCCTTTTGCATCAAAGCCGACCAGCACTTTCAGTTCGCCACCGAACCCCATAGCTTTGGACTCAACAGCCGAACCTACCCATTCCTCTCCTTTTTTTGCCGGATAAACGATGAAGTCCACCACTTTCTTTCCGTCTTTCTCGCTGAAGATCGTGTCGCTTTCGCCTACCGGGTTATTAGTAAATTCCGGAAGAACCTGTTTCAAGGCCTTGTTCAATGTCTTCGCATTCGCTTCGGCAATAGGACCTTTTGTCAGTTCATTCACGTAAGCCAGCAATGCTACGGAAATGGCAGTCACCCCCGTAAGTACCAGCAACATATTCTTTAAAGATGATTCTAACTTTTTCATTTCTTCTTCGCTACCTCCCCAAAGCGTTTAGGTTTACAATAGGTGTTAATCAGCGGAGTGAACGCATTCATAATCAGGATGGCAAACGACATACCTTCGGGATATGCGCCGAACAGACGGATAATAACCGTCAGCAGACCGATACAAACACCATAAATCAACATTCCTTTCTTGCTCATCGGAGAAGTCACATAGTCGGTTGCCATAAAAACCGCACCCAACATCAATCCGCCGGAAAGCAACTGCAATACCGGAGATACATATTTTGCAGGATCAACCAAATGCATGATACCGGCAAAAACAAATACAGTGACCAAGATAGACACAGGGATATGCCAAGTGATGATTTTCTTCCAAAGCATGTAACCCAATCCGATCAGCAGAGCCAACGCGCTGACCTCACCGATACAGCCACCGTTCTGACCGATCAGCAGACTGAAAGAATCAGGAAGCTGGTCGATAGAGAATCCCTGAACCCCTCCGATTATTCCTTTCATGATAGCCAACGGAGTAGCTCCGGTAGTAGCATCCGTATAAGCTGTCAACTGACCTACTACCGGCCAGCTAGTCATCTGTACGGGGAACGAAAGCAACAGGAAGACACGTCCTGCCAATGCGGGGTTGAAAGGGTTGCAGCCTAATCCGCCGAAAGACATCTTGCCTACACCGATAGCGAACAATGCGCCCAGAATAATAATCCATACAGGTAGGTTGGACGGCAAATTGAAAGCCAGCAACACACCTGTGATGACAGCAGAACCGTCACAAATTGTTGAAGTCGGTTTCTTCATCAAATATTTTCCGATCGCCCATTCGAAGAATAAACAGGCCGCAACGGAAGTAGCAGTAACAATCAGAGCACCCAGTCCGAAGAAATAGAGAGACACCAGAAACGCCGGAATCAGTGCAATCAGCACACCGTACATATTTTTCTGTACGCTGTCTCCGCCATGAACGTGGGGTGATAGTGATA